>NZ_JAUPWM010000029.1:0-80262 GCF_032436795.1 Streptomyces sp. P9(2023) | reverse complement strand
CCTGACAACACACCCCTCCATCAAGGACGCCATCGTCACCGCCACCGACAACCACCTCACCGCCTACCTCATCCCGGCAGACCGTGCGCGGGAGGAGGACACGGCGGCGCTGCTCGCCGGGGTGCGGGACTGGGTGGCCGCCGCCCTGCCGGGCTACATGGTTCCCCGCAGCCATGTGCTGCTGGACGCCCTGCCCTTGTCCGCCAACGGTAAGGTCGATCGGGCCGCGTTCCCCGCTCCCGTATCGCAGTCGGCGGGCCCGGCGCCCGCACCGCACGGCGAAGCAGCAGACGCGCGGGGCACGGAGCCGCGCAATGACATCGAACGACGGCTGCGGGGCGTCTGGGCCGACGTACTCGGTGTTGCGGCCATCGGCATTCACGATGCATTCGGTGATCTCGGAGGGGACTCCCTGCTCGCACTGCGGGTGATCAGCAAGGCGGCGGAGGCGGGGCTGTCCGTGTCTCCCCGCCAGTTCTTCGAGTTCCCGACGATCGCAGGCTTGGCCGGCGTGGCCACGCTCGCGGCGCCCCGCACGGAGGTTGAGCCCGAGGCCGTTGTCGGCGACGTACCGCTGCTGCCCGCTCAGGCTATGCTGCTGACCGGGCTGGACGGTTCTGTCGCGCGTCGGCACAACTACGCGCTGCTCCTCGAACTCGACGAGGCGATGGACAAGGTGGCCCTACGCGTCGCCGTTCGCACCCTCGTCGCGCGCCACGATGCTTTGCGTACGGGATTTGTGCACGGCCGGGACGGCTGGCGGCAGCGGGTGGAGCCGGCCGACGCCGTGCGCACAGCCCCGCTGGAGTGGATCGACCTCCGCGATCTGGCCGACAGCGAGCAGGACAGCACCGTCGAAGAATTGGCCGAGGCGGCCCAGCGCAGCTTCGATCTCGCCGAGCCGCCGCTGCTGCGGGTGCTGTACTTCGACCGCGGCGGCGCCCGGCGCCCGGTGCTTCTGCTGATTGCCCACTGGCTGGTCGTGGACAACTTCTCGCTGCGGCTCGTCGTCGACGAACTCCTCACCGCACACGCGCAGATATCTGAGGAGGGGGAGGTACGGCTCCCGGCGCCGACGGTGTCCGCCGCACAGTGGGCCATGGCACTGGAGCGGCACGCGCGGAGCCTGGGCCTCACGCGGCCGGAGGCCGTACGGACATCCCCGGCCGGTCAACCGGAAGGCTTCGCCCGGGACGCCGTGACTCTGATCGAGGTGGTGGACGGGGCCGCCGTCGCACGCCTGAGGCAACGGGCCCTGGGAGTGATCACCATGGGCGACGTGCTGCTCGCGAAGCTGGCTCGGTCGGCGCGTGCGACGGGACTCGGCGACTCGATCCGGTTCGAGGTCGACGGGCACGGCCGCGCCGCGGCACTGGCCACCGATTCGGGCTCGGTGTCCGATCTGTCGCGTACGGTCGGCAGGGTCTCGGTCCGGTTCGAACTGGCCGTCCCCGCAGTATCCGACGCCGACGAGGTGGTACGCGCCATCGCCGCGGCCCGCTCCGGGCAGCCCAACGGCGGTCTCGACTCCGCCCTCGCGCGCTATGGATCCCGGGCACACGCGGGTGAGGCGGCGATCGAGACCGGGGAGATGATCTCGTTCAACTACCTCGGTGCAGTAGATGAGTTGTACTCCGTACCGGGCCTGCACCCGTCCATGCTCAGCCCGGGGCGCCTCATCCATCCGGATACCCCACTGCGCCACCGCTTCGAGGTGCTGTGTGCGACGGTCGATGGTGAGCTGCTGATCGGTGTGACGGTGCCCGAGACCTCGCGGGCCGAGGCGGAACGCCTGCTGGGACACCTCGTCGCCGAACTGGGCGGCGCGGCGGACGAGTCCGGCGGGCCCGCGGAGCCCGGCCGGCGCGGCGCAGAACTCGCCGAGCGGTTCCGGCGTTGGCTCTCACCCGGCACCGCCATGTGATCAGGCAAGGCGTTTGATGTGATGCGGGTGCCCGTGCGTGTGAGCGCGGGCACCCGCCGTCGTATGTCTGCCTGCACGACCTCTGTATAATGCACCGGTCGAGCTGGAGGGGTAGCGTGTGGAATCTCGGAACTCTTGGCTCTCTTGAAACCGAGGTGATGGAGCGGCTGTGGGCTGCGGCGCAGCCCGTGCCGGTCCGCGAGCTCGTCAACGAGATGAACGCGGGCCGCCCCGCTCCCTTGGCGTACACGACCGTCATGTCGACCATGGCCAAGCTGCACCGCAAAGGTTGGCTGGACCGGACCCGGTCGGGCAAGCAGTACCTGTACGAGACGCACGAGAGCCGTGACGGCTATACGGCGCGCATCATGGCGGAGGCCCTGAGCGGTAGCTCCGACCCGGACACCGTGCTGCTGCACTTCATGGAGCGCGTGCAGTCCAGCGACTCACCGGAGTTGCTGAGCGCCGTCCGCCGGGCCCTGGACTGTGACGCATGACGGGTGTCGTGCCGGTCGCCCTCTACGTCATCATTGTCGCCCTGCTGGTCCCGCCGCTCCTGCGGCGGGCCCGCTGGGTGGTGCGGGCGCCGCGCGTGGCCATCACACTCTGGTTAGCCCTGCCGGCCTCCGCGCTGATGGGGTCCTACCTGCTCGGCTGCAGGCTGACGGAAGCCGCCGCCTGGGGGTGCTGTCGGCCGTCGGACTCGGGCACCTGGGAGGCCGCCGCCGGCCTGCTGCCCCTGATGGTGCAGGCGGTTCTGTGGGTCGCCGTACCGGGCTGGGTGATCGGGGTGGTCTGCCTTGACGCCTGTCTCATGTGGCGGCGTCGGCGCCGCCACGCCGAAACGCTCGATCTGCTCGGTGATCCGTTGTTCACCAGGGGCTGCCGGGCCCTGGCCATCGACCACCACGCTCCAGCGGTCTACTGCGTTGCCGCGAAAGGCGGTCGCGTCGTGCTGACCACAGCGGCCTTGGACCTGCTCTCGGACCGGGAGCTGTCGGCCGTAGTGGAGCACGAGAAGGCCCATCTGCGCGGACACCACTCGCTGTTGACCACGGCGGCCGCCTCAGTGGCCCGCGCGCTGCCGACGGTGCCGGTGTTCTCCTATGCCGGGCCAGAGGTGGCCCGCCTTGTGGAGATGGCCGCCGACGACGCCGCCGCCCGGCGGGTATCGAAGGAGTTCGTGGCCCGAGGGCTGGCCCGGCTCGTCGTGACCGGCGGCGCCTTGGAGCAGGTGGCCCCCGTGGCGCTGGGCGCCACGGGGGCCGATGCGGCCGAGCGCATCAACCGGCTCCTGGACCTGGGGAATGCGGAGCGGAAACGGTCGGCAGCGGCGGGCGGTGGTGCCCTGATGGCCCTCGTCGCCATACCCGCGTCCGCCGCTGTGGCTGTCGCCGCGTACTGGTGCTGAAACCAGCACACAGCGACGTGCGGCCGGCGCCAGAGCTTCCCCTGGTGCGGCCGCACGTCGTACTTCCTGGGCTCAGCGCACCGCCTGCGGCGAGGGCCCACCGACCTTCCCGCCGCCGGCCTGAGCCGGGAGCGGCTCGTCGGTATCGGGGGCGTGGCTGAGGCCGATCCGCTCGTGCAGCCGCCGCAGCGGTGCGGGTGCCCACCAGTTGGCGCGACCAGCCAACTGCATGAAGGCGGGCACCAGCAGCGCCCGGATGACGAGGGCGTCCATCGCGATGGCGAGCGCCGTGCCGAGGCCGAGCATCTTCACATGGGTGACACCGGCACTGACCAGGGCGGTGAAGAAGAGCGCGAGCAGGCCGGCCGCCGCCGTGATCAGGCCGCCGGTGCTCTGCAGTCCGATGGCCACCGCCTTCTGGTTGTCGCCGGTGCGGTCGTATTCCTCCTTGATGCGGGAGAGCAGGAAGACCTCGTAGTCCATCGACAGGCCGAAGATGATGCAGAACATCAGGATCGGCATGGTGACGTCGATTTGACCGGTGACGGTGAAGTCACCGACCAGCCATTGCAGGTTGCCGTCCTGGAAGACGAAGACCATGGCCCCGTAAGTCACGGTCAGGCTCAGCAGGTTGAGGACGATCGCCTTGAACGGCATGAGGACGCTGCCGGTGAAGAGGAAGAGCAGGACGAAGGTCGTCACGGCGATGATGCCCAGCGCGTACGGGAGCGCCGACCACAGGCTGTCCAGCGTGTCCGTGTAGGTGGCGGCCCGTCCCGCCACGAGTGCCTTCGTACCCTCCGGCGCCGGCACCGTCCGTACGTCCGCGGTGAGATCCTCGCCGGCCTGTGAGTACGCCTCGATCCCGGTGCCGAGGGAGAGCCACGCGCCGTCGGCGTCGGTGAAGACCTTCTCGGCTCCCGCGGCGGACGCGGCGACCTGCCCGCCGTCCAGGAAGCTGCCGGAGGCAGTGTCCACACGCTTGACGCCGGACACCTGGGACAGCGCCCGCGCGTACTGCGTCAGAGCGGCCTCGTCCGGCTTCTTGCCGGTGAGTACGACCTTCAGGTCCTGGCCGGCGAGGGAGGGGAACTCGGCACGGGTGGCCGCGCCCACCTGGGCCGCGGCGAGGTCCTTGGGCAGTGCCCGGTCGTCCGGCAGCCCGAACGAGGCCTTGGAGAAGGGCAGTACGGCCACGGCCAGGGCGATCAGCACGACGGTGAGTACGGGCCAGGGGCGCTTCATCACCGAGGTCGCCAGCCGGTGCCACTTGCTGTCCTCGGCCCGCTCCGGCTCCTGCCGCCCGCGGCGCCGCAGCCTGGCCAGGACGTCGAACTTGTCGATGCGCGGGCCGATGACCGCGAGCAGCGCGGGCAGGAGGACGACCGCGCCGAGCGTGGCGAAGAAGACCACCGCGATGCCGGCGTAGGCGAACGACCGCAGGAAGTAGAGCGGGAAGACGAGCAGTGCGGAGAGCGAGAGCAACACGGTCAGCGCGGAGAAGAGGACCGTGCGACCCGCTGTGCGCAGTGAGGCGCGCAGTGCCGCCCCGGTGTCGTGGCCCTTGCGCAGCTCCTCGCGGTACCGGCTCACGATGAAGAGCGAGTAGTCGATCGCCAGCCCCAGGCCCAGCGCGGTGGCGAGGTTGATGGCGAAGATCGAAACCCCGGTCACCTCATTGAGCAGGCGCAGTACGGCGAGCGAGCCGACGACGGACACACCCGCGACCGCGAGGGGAAGCAGCGCGGCGATCCCGGAGCCGAAGACGAGGACCAGGAGGAGAACGGTGATGGGCAAGGCGATGCCCTCGGCACGTGTCAGGTCCGAGGTGACGCGTTCGGAACCCTGCCGGTTGAACTCCGCCCGGCCTCCGGATTTCACCTCCAGCACGCCCTGTTCGCCGGTGACGAGTGGGGCGATGCGCCGGGCCGTCTTGAGCGCGTCGTCCTCATCGCCGCTCAGGCGCGCCATGACCAGCGCGGACCTGCCGTCCTTCGAACGCAGGTCGGCGGGGAGCCCGGAGGTCCAGTACGAGGTCACCTCGGCGACGCCGTCCTGGCCGGTGAGCTTCTCGGTCAGCGCCCGTCCGGCCGCCGCCGCTTCGTTCGTGTCGACGTTCTGAGGTGCGCGTGCGAGCAGTACGAAGTTGGGGTCGCCGGTGTCGAAGCGGTCGCGCAGCACATCGACGGCGATGGCGGACTCGGAGTTCGGGTCTTCGAAGCCGCCCGTGGAGAGCACCTTCATGGCAGGTGAGGCGATGGCCCCGGCGATCGCGAATCCGAGAACCGCGAGAACCAGCACGAGTCGGCGTCGTCGGAGGGCGAACGACGCCAGTCGGGCAAGCATAATACCCCCAGGAGATTTCATTCTTACGGCTTACAACATACTGAGAGTATGTAATATCCTGTCGCCCATGACTGTCAAGGGGCGTCGCCAGGAGTACGTGGAGGCCACACGGGCCGCACTGCTCGATTCCGCGTCGGAGCTCTTCACCGAGAAGGGCTTCGCGCGCACCTCGCTGGACGAGATCGCCGCAGCGGCGCGGCTGACGAAAGGGGCCCTCTACCACCACTTCGCGAGCAAACAGGCACTCTTCGAACACGTGGTACTGGAGGTCAACGACCGCATCGCAGAAATGGTGGTCGAGGGCGCCGCGGAAGCGGAAGCTCCCTGGGTCCGGCTGACGCAGGGACTCGACGCCTTCCTCGACGCCTGCCTCGACCGCGAGTACCAGCACATCTGTCTCCAGCAGGCACCGACCGTGCTCGGCCCGGCCCGCTGCCGCGAACTGGAGGCCCGGATGATGAACCTGCTCGACGGCCTGCTCCAGGAACTCGCGGCCTCCGGTGAACTGCGGCTTCGGCCCACGCCCTTGCTGACCCGGGTCCTGTTCCGGATGCTCAGCGAGGCCGCGCTGGCCATTGGCGAGGCGGGCGATCCGGAGGTGGTCCGCATCCAAGTCGGCCAGTTGATCGAAGAACTGCTGCACTCCATGCGCCCCGGACCGCCCGTCTGAGCGCGATGCTCGACTCCGGCGGTGAACTCATGGGGCCGCGCGGCGGCTCGGGGCAAGTCCGCGGGTGAAGGCCCCGCCCTGATCCTGGACAGCGGATGATCCAGCCTTCCCCTCCGCGCTGCTCAACAGCGGTCGGTCTGCTCGCGGCGTGCCTGGTGGAGCTGGTCGCGCAGGGTTTGTGTGCTCGTCGCTGATGAGCCCTGCACGGTCATGGCCACGGGAGTCCCCGTCTTGGCATGGCGGCGTCCGCCCCCGCGAGAGGCGTCATGAGAAGCCCGGCTGCGCAGGTGCGCTGCATCCCCAGGCGGAGGCGGGCGGGAAGGGCCGTGGCCGCCGGGTCGGCGCTGCGACGCACAGAGCGCATCGGGCGAGGCAGTGGGTGCCCGCTCCGGCGCTGCGCCCCTGTTGTGCATCAAGGCGCCAACCGCGTCTCCCCGTCAGGCAGGCATTCGCGTGTGGGCAGGACTTCTGGACGGGCAGCGGCGGATTGCTTGGCGTGGGTCGCACGATACCTGCGGAGCGGCAGATGAGGGGTGCTGTAGCCCGCTCCCCAGAGGCACGGATTCCCCCAGATTCCCCCCAGGCCCTCGGGAGGTGCCGTTCGTGGCATTCGCGGATGCGAAATTGATCAACAGGCTTGCCCTGCTGTCTATAGCCAGTCGCGCTTCTTGAAGATGACGTACAGGCTGACGCAGACCGCTGCCATCAGCAGGATTGCGAATGGATAGCCAGCTGCCCACTGGAGTTCGGGCATGGTCTCGAAGTTCATGCCGTAGATGGTTCCCACGAGTGTGGGTGCAAAGAGGATGGCCGCCCAGGAGGAGATCTTCTTGATCTCCTCGTTCTGTTCGAAGCCCGCCTCCGCCAAGGCTCGCATCTCCGCGTTCTGTTGTTGGGTCACCAGGGTGGCGTTCACCGTCAGGATCTCCGTCAGGGCCTGGCGGAAGCCGTCCACGCGTTCGCTGGTGTGGGTGACGTGGTCGGCCACGTCGCGGAGGTAGCGCTGGAGTTCCTCGTCCGTGCCGTATTTCGCGAAGCCCGCCATCAGGCCGTGCAGCATGCCCACCAGGGGGCGCGTCGCGCGTTGGAACTCGACCATTTCCCGGGAGAGTTCGTAGATACGGCGCGACACCGCCGGGTCGCCGCTGAAGACCTCGGTCTCGATCTCGTCGACGTCGTTCTGGACGCCCGCCACCACCGGGGCGTAGCCGTCGACCACCGCGTCCAGGATCGCGTACAGGACCGCCTCCGGGCCGAGGGCCAGCAGATCCGGGTTCTCCTCCATGCGGTGGCGGACCGCCGAGAGGTCCGGGGCCGCGCCGTGGCGGACCGTGATCACGAAGTCCTGGCCCACGAAGATGTGCAGCTCGCCGAAGTCGACCTCCTCCTGGGCGTCCAGGTAGCGGGCCGCCCGAAGGACGACGAAGAGCGTGTCCCCGTACCGTTCCAGCTTCGGGCGCTGGTGCGCCTCGAGCGCGTCCTCCACCGCCAGCTCGTGCAGGTCGAACTCGGTCGCCAGCGAGTGCAGTTCGGACTCCGTCGGGCGGTGCAGGCCGATCCACGCCATGCCGTCCGGGTGTTCGCGCAACTGGCGGAAGGTTTCGGCCAGCGAATCCGGTGATGCCACCCTGCGGCCGTCGCGGTACAGCGTGGCCTGCACCACCGCCCCCGGCTCGGGCTGCTGCGGCTCCGGCCGCGGCGCCCTCGCCGGCGGTTCCGGCTGGCGGCGCCAGGCTGCGCGGGGGCGACGCTCCGACATCGTGTGGTCCATCTCCGTCAACATGATCGAGGTCAGGTCTCCCGGGCAGGATATACGGGGTGAATTACGCCAGCCAGGCGGCAGCCCGGAGGCCCTGGGCGGAACGCGACGACAGCCCCAGCCGCCCGGCCGCGGCTCGACGGCGGCCCGGCCGCATCCCCGCCGCAGTCCGGCGGCGGCCCCGAGCGGAGCCCGACGGCAGCCCCGGGCGGAGCCCGAACGCGGCCCGAGGGCAGCCGCGCGGCGGACCAACCCTGGCTCGACGGCCGCCCGGCCGCGTCCCCGCCGCAGCTGCCCGCCCCCAGTCCGGCGGCATCCCGGCGCCAGCCCGGCGGCGGCCCCGCCCGGAGCCCGACGGCAGCCCCGGGCGGAGCCCGAACGCGGCGCGACGGGAGCCGCCCGGCGGCCCGACCGCAGCCCTGCGGCAACTCGACGGCAGCCCCGCCGCAGCCCCGCGCCAGCCCCACGGCGCGCCCTGTCGCTACTTGCGGACCCAAGCTGTCCGCAACCGTCGCTAGCGTGCCTCACATGGCTTCCACCTTCACCCACCCCGTCCTCTCCACCCGTGCCCTGGGCCGTGCCACGCTCGCCCGGCAGTTCCTTCTCGAGCCCGCCGCGATGTCCGCCAAGGACGCCGTCTCCCATCTCCTCGGGCTCCAGGCGCAGAACACCAAGCCGCCGTACTACGCCCTCGCCGCCCGGCTCGCCGGGTTCCGGCCCGAGCGTCTCTCCGACCTCATGGAAGCCCGCGAGGTCGCCCGGATCGTCACCATGCGCTCCACCATCCACACCCACACCGCCGAGGACGTCCTCGCCCTGCGGCCCCTCGTCCAGCCCGCCCGCTACCGCGAGCTCAAGATCTTCCGCGCAGGCCTCGACGGCGTCGACCTCCGCCGCCTCGCCGCCCTCTCCCGCGAGCTCGTCGAGCAGGAGCCCCGTACCCCCAAGGAGATCCGCGAGGCCCTGCTCGTCCACTGGCCCGACGCCGACCCGCAGGCGCTCTCGGTCGCCGCCCGCTGCCTCCTGCCCCTCGTCCAGGTCACCCCGCGCGGCCTCTGGCGCCGCAGTGGGCAGGTCCGGCTCACCACCGCCCAGGCCTGGTTCCACCGGCCCGACACCGAGCCCGACGTCGACGCCGTCGTCCTCCGCTACCTCGCCGCCTTCGGGCCCGCCTCCGTCAAGGACATGCAGACCTGGAGCGGCCTCACCCGCCTCCGCGACGCCTTCGACCGCCTCCGCCCCGGCCTCCTCGCCTTCCAGGACGAGCACGGCGCCGAACTCTTCGACCTCCCCGACGCCCCCCGCCCCGACCCCGACACCCCCGCCCCGCCGCGCTTCCTCCCCGAGTTCGACAACCTCCTCCTCTCCCACGCCGACCGCACCCGCTTCGTCGCCGCCGAGGCGAGGAACCGCACCTGGAAGGGGAACCAGGCCTTCTCCGTCTTCCTCCTCGACGGCCTGCTCGCCGGGCTCTGGCGCCTTGAGGAGACCAAGGAGCGCACGACGATCACCGTCGAGCCCTTCGGCCGGCCCACCAAGGCCCAGCGCGCCGAGTTGGCGGCCGAAGCCGAGCGCCTGCTGCGTGTCATGGGGCCGGAGGGAGTTCCGTACGAGGTGGGGTTCGGCGTTGTGTACCAGTAGAGGACCAGTAGCCCCCACCACCCCTACGGCAACACCCCCGCCCTCCTCGCCGCCACCACCGCCTCCAGTCGCGTGTGCGCGCCCAGTTTGCGCATCGTGGAGCGCAGGTAGCCCTTGACCGTCTCCGGGCGCAGCCCCAGCCGGTCCGCCACCGCCGCGTTCGTCGCGCCCGAGGCCACCGCCGCCAGCACGTCCAGCTCGCGCGGTGTCAGCGCCACGCCCGGTTTGTCCGCCCGCCCCGCCGACGACGCGGTCTCAAGCCGGCCGCAGACCTCCAGGAGCCGGGCCCGCAGCTCCGGGTCCGCGATCCGGGGGACCAGCTCGCGCAGCTCGCCGTGCGCCTGCCGGACCTGCTCCCGCACCTCGTCCCGTACCGCGAGCGCCTGTTCCACGTCCCGGGCCGCCGCCACCGCCGCGTCGAAGACGCGCTCGCCCAGCGGCAGCGCCTCCCGCAGCGCCCCGTACAGCACGCCCCGCACCTTCCGCCGTACGACGACAGGCACCGCGATCACCGAGCGGAGTCCCTCCGCCGACACCGGCGCGTCGTACTCGTGCGTGATGTGCCGCGCCGACGGGTAGTCCACGACCACGCAGGGCCGCGATAGCGCCAGGCACTTTCCGCCCAGGCCGCTGCCCGCCGAGATCGCCAGGCCGCGCAGGGCCGGGGTCAGGGCTCCGTTCAGCTCCGCGATCCGCAGCCGGCGACCGTCGTGCAGCAGCCCGCCGAAGGCGACGTCCAGGCCGGTGGCCCGGCGCATCCGCAGCAGCGCCGCACGCATCTCCACCGATTCCGACAGCTCGGGCACGCGACTACTCCTTCACCCCCGAACGGGGGTAGTGAGACCTGGGTCACTGATTACACGATGTCCGTGACCGGTCCCGCAACGAGGAGGACACATGACGGCTACCACCGCCACGGAGAGGTTCCGGGCCGCCCGCGATTTCCTGCTCCAGCACCGCGAGGACTACGAGTCGGCCTACGAGGGCTTCGCCTGGCCCCGGCCCGACCGGTTCAACTGGGCCCTGGAGTGGTTCGACGTCATCGCGGCGGGCAACGAGCGGACCGCGCTGCACATCGTCGAGGAGGACGGCACCGAGACCCGGGTCAGCTTCGCCGAGATGGCCGCACGCTCCGACCGGGCCGCCAACTGGCTGCGTGACCAGGGCGTTCGGGCCGGCGACCGGATCATCGTCATGCTCGGCAACCAGACCGAGCTGTGGGAGACCGCGCTCGCCGCGATGAAGCTGCGCGCCGTCGTCATCCCGGCCACCCCGCTCCTCGGCCCCGCCGACCTGCGGGACCGGGTCGAGCGCGGCCGGGCCCGGCACGTGATCGTGCGCGCCGAGGACACCGCCAAGTTCGACGACGTGCCGGGGGAGTACACCCGGATCGTGGTCGGCGGGCAGCGCGCCGGCTGGCTCTCGTACGAGGAGGCCGGAAGCGCCTCCGTCACCTTCGAGGCCGACGGCGTCACCCGCGCCGACGACCCGCTGATGCTGTACTTCACCTCCGGTACGACCGCCCGGCCCAAGCTCGTCGAGCACACCCACACCTCGTACCCCGTGGGTCATCTCGCCACCATGTACTGGATCGGCCTCAAGCCCGGCGACGTGCATCTCAACATCTCCTCGCCCGGCTGGGCCAAGCACGCCTGGTCCAACCTCTTCGCGCCGTGGAACGCCGAGGCGACGGTCTTCATCCACAACTACACGCGCTTCGACCCGGCCCGGCTGATGGCCGAGATGGAGCGGAACGGCGTCACCAGCTTCTGCGCGCCGCCGACCGTCTGGCGCATGCTGATCCAGGCCGACCTCACCCAGCTCAAGCATCCGCCGCGCGAGGTCGTGGCGGCCGGCGAGCCGCTCAACCCGGAGGTCATCGAGTCAGTGCGGCGGGCCTGGGGCGTCACCATCCGCGACGGGTTCGGGCAGACCGAGACGGCCGTCCAGGTCTCCAACAGCCCCGGTCAGCGCCTCAAGGAGGGCTCCATGGGCCGGCCGAGCCCCGGCTTCCGGGTCACCCTGGTCGACCCGGTCAGCGGGAAGGCGGACGTCGAGGAGGGGGAGATCTGCCTCGACCTGTCCACCGACCCCGTCGGTCTGATGACCGGCTACCACGGGGACCCGGAGCGTACGTCCGAGGCGATGGCGGGCGGCTACTACCGCACCGGCGACATCGGTTCGCGCGACGCCGACGGCTACATCACCTACATCGGCCGCGCCGACGACGTCTTCAAGGCCTCCGACTACAAGATCTCGCCGTTCGAGCTGGAGAGCGCGCTCCTGGAGCACGAGGCGGTCGCCGAGGCGGCCGTCGTCCCGGCGCCCGACCCGCTGCGGCTCGCCGTCCCGAAGGCGTACGTCGTCCTCGCGGAGGGCTGGGAGCCGGACGCCGAGACGGCGAAGGCGCTCTTCGCCCACTCGCGCGCCGTGCTCGCCCCGTACAAGCGGCTGCGGCGCATCGAGTTCGCCGAACTGCCCAAGACCGTCTCGGGGAAGATCCGCCGGATCGAGCTGCGCGAACGGACGGCCAAGGGCGAGGGCACCGAGTACGTGGAAGGGGACCTGGCATGACGCCGACCACACCCGCACTCTCGTACGCGCACGGGGCGAGCGACACCCACCTCCTCGGCGACACCGTCGGCGCCAACCTCGACCGCGCCGTCGCGACCTGGCCGGAGCGCGAGGCCCTGGTCGACATCCCGTCCGGGCGCCGCTGGACGTACGCCCAATTCGGCGCCGCGGTCGACAGGTTGGCCGACGCCCTGCTCGGCAGCGGGGTGGTGAAGGGCGACCGGGTCGGGATCTGGGCGGTCAACTGCGCCGAGTGGGTGCTCGTCCAGTACGCCACCGCCCGTATCGGCGCCGTCATGGTGAACATCAATCCGGCCTACCGCGCCCACGAGGTCGAGTACGTCCTCCGACAGGCCGGGATCTCCCTGCTCTTCGCCTCCCGCACGCACAGGACGAGCGACTACCGGACGATGGTCGAGCAAGTCGCCGCAAACTGCCCGGAGTTGCGCGAGACCGTCTACTTCGGCGATCCGACCTGGGACGAACTCCTGTCCCGTACGGCAGGAGAGCTGCGCCCCGCCCCGCTCTCCTGCGACGAGCCGGTCAACATCCAGTACACCTCGGGCACCACGGGCTTCCCCAAGGGGGCGACCCTCTCCCACCACAACATCCTCAACAACGGTTATTTCGTGGGCGAGATGATCGCCTACACCGCGCAGGACCGGATCTGCATCCCGGTGCCCTTCTACCACTGCTTCGGCATGGTGATGGGCAACCTCGCGGCGACCTCGCACGGCGCCTGCATGGTCATCCCGGGGCCCTCCTTCGACCCGGCCGCCACCCTCCGCGCCGTCCAGGAGGAGCGCTGCACCTCCCTCTACGGCGTCCCCACGATGTTCATCGCCGAGCTGAACCTCCCCGACTTCGCCTCGTACGACCTCTCCTCCCTGCGCACCGGCATCATGGCGGGCTCGCCCTGCCCGGTGGAGGTGATGAAGCGGGTCGTCGCCGAGATGAACATGGCCGAGGTGTCCATCTGTTACGGCATGACGGAGACCTCGCCCGTCTCCACGCAGACCCGGCGCGACGACGACATCGAACGGCGCACGGGCACGGTCGGCCGGGTCATGCCGCACGTCCAGGTGAAGATCGTCGACCCGGTCACCGGTCTCACCGTCGAGCGCGGCGTGCCCGGCGAGCTGTGCACCCGCGGCTACAGCGTGATGCTCGGCTACTGGAACGAGCCCGAGAAGACCGCCGAGTCGATCGACGCCGGCCGCTGGATGCACACCGGCGACCTCGCCGTGCTGCGCGAGGACGGCTACGTCCAGATCGTCGGCCGCATCAAGGACATGATCATCCGGGGCGGCGAGAACGTGTACCCGCGCGAGATCGAGGAGTTCCTGTACGGGTACGAGAAGATCGCCGACGTCCAGGTCGTCGGCGTCCCCGACCCCCGCTACGGCGAGGAGATCCTGGCCTGCGTGATCCCGCGCGACCCCGCCGACCCGCCGAGCCTGGACGACATCGCCGCGTACTGCCGCGACCGCCTCGCGCACTACAAGGTCCCGCGCCGGTTGGAGATCCTCGCCGAGTTCCCGATGACGGTGAGCGGGAAGGTGCGGAAGGTCGAGCTGCGGCAGCGCTACGGGGCGGGGTAGAGCGGCCGGAGCCCGGCGCCGGCCAGTTCGCGGCGCATACAGACCCGGGGCCAGCTCGCCAGACCGTGGGCGGCCTCGGCCCGCTGGATGGCGCGCAGGCCGACGGTGAGGTCCGGATCGGACTCGGCGAGCGGCCGGAAGCCGAGGCGGGCGTAGTACGGCGCGTTCCAGGGGACCTCGGTGAAGGTCGTCAGGGTCAGCGCCGTGAGCCCGCGCTCGGCCGCCTCCGCCGCGAGGTGCTCGATGAGCGCGCGGCCGATGCCCTGGCGGGCGACGGCCGGGTGCACGGAGACCTGCTCGATGTGGGCGGCCCCGTCGACGGTGTCCGTCAGCAGGTACGCGACCGGGCGGTCGGCCTCGTCGGCGGCCACCCAGGCCCGGCCGGCCCGTCGATAACCGTCCAGGACGTCCAGGGGCAGCGGCTCGTCGTCGGCGATGACCGCCATGCCGAGGGAGCGGAAGGGTTCGCCCGCGGCCCGTTCGATGTCCTGGAGCAGCGGGAGTTCGGCCGGTGCGGCCGCTCGGATGCGCATACGACGAGTATGGCGCGCGCCCCCGCCCTCAGTCCGAGCCCCCGCTCCCGCCGCCACTGCCGTCGGCGCCTCCGACCCCGCCGCCGCGTCCCGTCGCGTAGCCGTCCGTCCGGCCGCCCCGGCCCAGCAGCCCGCCGTCGCGCGAGAAGCGGGGGAGGAAGAGGGCGAGGGCGGGGTCCCCGTAGAGGGCGACGTACAGCAGCACCAGATTGCCGTCCGTCACCTCGCGCCGGTGCGCGGGCAGCGGGTGCCGCTCGCGCAGCCCGGTCAGCAGCCGACGGGCGGCCCGGGTGGTCGGCGGCAGGAACATCAGGCCGAGCGCGCCGCCGGCCGGTACGGCCCCGAGGGCGAGCGCGAGCGCGAGCTCCGCCCCGGACGGCCGGGTGATCAGCAGGCCCGCCACGACCGTCGCCACCGCGCAGACCAGCAGCCCGCGCGCGACGCGCAGCCGGCCGTACGGGCGCAGGAGCCCGGCCCGGCCCAGCTCGGCCCGCAGCGCGTCGACCGCGCGCCGCGCCCGGGGCTGCGAGGCGAGGACCCGCAGGCCCAGGGCGCGGCGGAGCGAGCTGTGCACCCCCAGCTGGACCGGGTCACGCGTCCGCCCGGGCCCGCCGTTGGCCCGAATCGTGCCCTTGCGGCCGGCTGCCACCGCGCCGTGCTGGTGCAGCGCGACCAGCGCGACGACGACGACCGCCCGCCGCCCACCCCTGATCAACGCCAGTGCCTGCGGCGCCAGTTCGGTCCGCTGCGGGCTGCGCGTTCGCAACAGGACAAGCGCGAACAGCAGTTGTGCGCAGGACACGCCGATGAACCACCACGTCTCCGCCCCCATGACGCTCCACCCCCCGAGGGTGTTGTGCCCGGGGGAGGGTGATCGTCACGCGTGAATGGCCGAATTCTGAGGTTCTTTTGAGCTGCGGCACGCCCTCCGGAGCTCGTCCGTGGAGCTTGCCCCGAGAATTTGCCCCTAGAGCTTGCCCCACACCCGTACGACGCCATGGCCGACGAGCCGGTCCAGGGCGTGCGCGGCGAGCGGCGAGCGCCGCCGCCTCGGCGGGGGTGGCGACGAGGTCGACGAGGGGCTGGTAGGTGCCTCCCGTGCCCGTGACGGTAGGAGGTGGCACCGACACCGGGCCGGACAGGCCCTAGGCGCCTGTGGTGATCAGTGCGTCCGCCGGGGTGTTGACCGGCTGCGGTGTGCCCGTGAGGTCCAGGACGAAGAGCGGTATGCCGAGTTCGTCGGCGCGGGCCCTGGCTTCCGGGGTGTAGCCCGCGAGCGAGAAGAAGACGCTCACCGACGTGCTGCTGAGGCCGTTGAGCCAGAGGCACTCGACGGCCCGCAGGCCGGCCGGACGGGTGCTCGGGTCGACCTGGGCGACGAGTCCGGGCGCCCGCAGGTCGACCTCGGACGTGGACCGCTCCTCGGGCTGGACGACGTCCCGGAAGCCCAGCCAGCGCAGGTATCCGGCGGACGCGGCGACCGCGTCCCGCGCGGTACGGATGGTCACGGGCCGGAAGGAGGGCCTCGGCGGCGCGGGGTGCGGCGCGGTGGGCGGCAGCGGGATGTGCGCGGGGTAGCGCTCGGCGAACGTCCGGTGCGCGCCGCTCCCGGGGGTGGCGTGCGCCCGGCTCTCGGCCGGCCCGGGGAGCGGCTGCGCCCCGCCGGGGTCTGCGGCGCCGTGGCCGTCAGCGGTACCACCCGTGCCACCCGTACCGCCCATGCCACCCGTACTGCCCATGCCACCGCCCCCGCCGAGCCGGCCCTCCGTATCGCTTCCGCCGTTCCCGCCGTTCCCGGGTGTGAACCAGCCGCGGGTCTCGGCCACGGGGCCGCCGCCCGGGCGGCCGTCGTCCGTCCCGGGGCGCCCAGGGGTACGACCCTGCGGCTCCCGTTCGCTCACCGGACCAGTACCCGTACCCGTACCCGTACCCGTACCCGCGCCCGTACCAGGGCGCCGGCCCTGCTCCGGGACGACCGTGTCCGGGGCCAGGACCGGGACGCGGAGGACCGTGCCGCAGGTGCAGCCGAGCTCCGGGTGCGGCCATTCGTCCTCGCGGCCGCAGGCCGCGCAGCGGACGGTGACCCATTCGTCCGTCCAGTTGCGGTGTGTGACCGGTTCGCCGGTCGCCCCGGGGATCACGGGCGGCACGACAGGGATGCCGCACGCGCACGGGAAGACCGGCGCCGCGTACTGCTGTGTACGGAGGCATTCCGGGCAGCGCACCGGAACCGAGTCACCCACACCGAACCCCACGTCCAACCCCCTGCCTTCCGCCCCCATCGTCCACCAATCCGCCACGCGAGGGGAGGGAGTTCGGCCAACGTCCGAGCGCCCTCCCTTGACGGCCCTCGATCCCCCGACCTACATTGCTTCCACATAGTAGAACAATACTTCCGCAATACGGAAACGAGCCCACGAGCCGGTGGTGCACCCGTTTCCGCCTGGCCGAAGCAGGAGCCCTCCCATGCCTCGTATGACCGCCGCCGCAGCGGCCGTTGAGATCCTCAAGCGCGAAGGCGTCACCAACGCGTTCGGCGTGCCCGGCGCGGCGATCAACCCCTTCTACCGCGAGCTCAAGAACGTGGGCGGCATCGCTCACACCCTCGCCCGCCACGTCGAGGGCGCGTCCCACATGGCCGAGGGCTACACCCGGGCCAAGGCGGGCAACATCGGTGTCTGCATCGGTACCTCCGGCCCCGCCGGCACCGACATGATCACCGGCCTGTACTCCGCGATCGCGGACTCGATCCCGATCCTCTGCATCACGGGCCAGGCCCCGGTCTCGAAGCTCCACAAGGAGGACTTCCAGGCCGTCGACATCGCCTCGATCGCCAAGCCCGTCACCAAGGCCGCCACCACGGTCCTGGAGGCCGCGCAGGTCCCCGGCGTCTTCCAGCAGGCCTTCCACCTGATGCGCTCCGGCCGTCCCGGCCCGGTCCTCATCGACCTGCCGATCGACGTCCAGCTGACCGAGATCGAGTTCGACCCGGAGACGTACGAGCCGCTGCCGGTCTACAAGCCGTCCGCGACCCGCGCGCAGGCCGAGAAGGCCCTGAGCTTCCTGCTGGAGTCGGAGCGGCCGCTGATCGTCGCCGGTGGCGGCATCATCAACGCCGACGCCACCGACCTGCTGGTCGAGTTCGCCGAGCTGATCAACGTCCCGGTCATCTCCACCCTGATGGGCTGGGGCACCATCCCGGACGACCACGAGCTGGCGGCCGGCATGGTCGGCGTCCAGACCGCGCACCGCTACGGCAACGCGACGTTCCTGGAGTCGGACTTCGTCCTCGGCATCGGCAACCGCTGGGCCAACCGCCACACCGGTTACAACATGGACGCCTACACCAAGGGCCGGAAGTTCGTCCACGTCGACATCGAGCCCACCCAGCTGGGCAAGATTTTCGCCCCGGACTACGGCATCGCCTCCGACGCCAAGGCCGCGCTGGAGCTCTTCGTCGCGATCGCCAAGGAGTGGAAGGCCGCCGGCAAGCTGCCGGACTTCTCCGCCTGGGCCGCCTCCGCGCAGGAGCGCAAGGCCACCCTCCAGCGCCGCACGCACTTCGACAACGTCCCGATCAAGCCTCAGCGCGTGTACGAGGAGATGAACAAGGCCTTCGGCCCGGAGACGCGCTACGTCACCACCATCGGTCTCTCCCAGATCGCGGCGGCGCAGTTCCTGCACGTCTACAAGCCGCGCCACTGGATCAACTGCGGCCAGGCCGGCCCGCTCGGCTGGACCATCCCGGCCGCGATCGGCGTCGCCACCGCGGACCCGGAGACCCCGGTCGTCGCGCTCTCCGGCGACTACGACTTCCAGTTCATGATCGAGGAGCTGGCGGTCGCCGCCCAGCACAAGGTCCCCTACGTCCACGTCCTCGTGAACAACGCCTACCTGGGTCTGATCCGTCAGGCGCAGGGCGGCCTGGGGATCAACTTCGAGGTCAACCTCGAGTTCGAGAACATCAACACCCCGGAGATCGGCGTCTACGGCGTCGACCACGTCAAGGTCGCCGAGGGCCTGGGCGTCAAGGCGATCCGCGTCACCGACCCGGAGAAGCTTGGCGAGGCGCTGGAGCAGGCCAAGAAGATGGCCGTCGAGTTCCAGGTCCCGGTCGTCGTCGAGGCGATCCTGGAGCGCATCACCAACATCGCGATGAGCAAGACGGTCGACATGAGCGACGTCACCGAGTTCGAGGAGCTCGCGACGGAGCCCGGCCACGCGCCGACCGCGATCAAGGCTCTCAAGGTCTGATCAGCCTGTAGAGGTACCGGCCCCCGTTCCGAGAGCACCGGAGCGGGGGCCGCTCTGTGCCCGCGCACTCTGAGCCCGTACGAGGGCCGCGCCCGCCGCCGTCCAGTCGTAGAGGACGGAGCGTCCCGCCCTCCGCCGTCGTACCAGCCGTGCGTCGAGCAGCACCTTCAGATGCCGCCCCACCGACCCGAGGCCCTGTCCCGTCAGCGCCACCAACTGGCTGGTGGACAGCGGTGATTCGAGCCGTACGAGTACCCCGGCGCGCGCGTTCCCGAGCAGCGCCGCGAGAGCGGAGGGGACGGCCGGTCCCTCCACGTCCGTGAGGGCTCCCGCGCACGGGTAGACGATCGCGAAGCGTTCCGTTCCCTCCCAGGACACCCATCCCCGGCTCGGCGTGACCGGCACGAAGAGCAGCCGGCCGCCGACGACCGAACGCGGGGGGTGGTCACGGGTGTTGACCTGGAGCCGACCGTCGCCGAGCCAGCGCGTCCGGCCGGGGCTGAGCTCGTCGAGGGCCGCCGCCCACCCTCCCCGGGTCAACCGTGCCGTGCGCGCCAGTACGTCCGCCTCCAGGATCCGGTGGCGCCTCGGCCAGGTCGGCAGGACCGTCTCCCGCCACACCCAGGTGAGCAACTCGGCCATCCGGTACGGCAGATCGGTGGCCGAGGCGAGCGGCTCGGGCACCGGGCCGCCCAGCGACACCGCCAGGTCCGCAACGGCCGCGGCGGGCGGGGTCGCGCGGATCCGGCTCAGCTCCTCCTCGAAGCCCGGCTCCTCGTCGCCCGACGGGGTAGGGGTCACGAAGTCGGCGTTCCACGAGGTGCCGAGGGCCGCCCGGACGAGCAGGGCGTCGAGCGGCGCGGCGGCCAACCGGGCCCGGTAGGCGGGCAGATGGGCCTCCAGCCAGGCCCGCTCGCCCGGGTGCGCGGCCTTCCGCAGGTCCAGGGTCTGCAGCGCGGCGGTGGTCTCGGCCAGCGGGGAGATCAGAAACCGCCCGCCCGCAAGCGCGTCCGCGTCGACCTGCCACCATCCCATGCCAGCCCCCCCCGCCGTTGTGGGCATCAGTCCCGCTGGGCGGGTGGGCACACGGGACGGCGCCGCACCCGTGGGGGCCCTAGGGACCGGGAGCCTGGGCCCGGCAAGGGCGCCGCCCGTTGTGCCCACCCTCCCCCAAGCTCTCGGCTTCGGTCGAGCAGGGGGGATCCCCATCGCCTGGGGGTCCCCCCTGACGAAGTCTGGGGGAGGAACGAATGCCCACAACGGGGGCTCGCGACGCCCCGTCCGTTTCGCCTCCCCGCGAAACAATATCGGCCGTGTCATCGGCCCCCGCAGACTCCGCCGCATGCGCAGCTACCGCGAGCTCTTCCGTACGCCCGAGTTCATCCCCCTCTTCCTCACCTGCTCCGTCCAGGTCGCCGCCCAGACGGTGGCGGGCCTCGGGCTCGCCACGCTCGTCTTCCGGCAGACCGGCTCCCCGCTCCTCTCCTCCCTCGCGCTCTTCGGGCCCTCGCTCGCCCAGCTCCTCGGTGCCGCCACGCTCCTCTCGGCCGCCGACCGGCTGCCGCCGCGCGCCGCGCTGGCCGGCATGGCGCTGTTCTTCGCCGTGGGCAGCGCCGCGACGGCCGTGCCCGGCCTGCCGATCGGGGCGGTCTTCGCGATCCTGCTCGCCCAGGGGCTCGTCGGCTCCGTCGGCGGCGGGGTGCGGTACGGACTTCTCGGCGAGATCCTGCCCCGCGACGGCTACCTGCTCGGCCGCTCGGTGATGAACATGGCGGTCGGCGGCTGCCAGATCGCCGGGTTCGCGACCGGCGGGCTGCTCGTCGCCCTGCTCTCTCCCCGCGGCACCCTGCTGACCGGCGCCGCCCTCTGTCTCGCCGCCGCCCTCCTCGCCCGCCTCGGCCTCTCCCGGCGCGCCCCGCGCGCGACCGGCCGGGCCTCGGCCACCGAGACCTGGCGGACGAACCGGCGGCTGTGGTCGTCCCGCGCCCGCCGCCGCGTGTACGTCGCGCTGTGGGTGCCCAACGGGCTGATCGTCGGCTGCGAGTCGCTCTTCGTGCCGTACGACCCCGAGCGCGCCGGGCTGCTCTTCGCCTGCGGCGCGCTCGGGATGCTGGTGGGGGACACGATCGTCGGCCGGTTCGTCCCGGGGCGGCTCCGCGGCCCGCTCGCCGCCCCGCTGCAGGCCCTCCTCGCCGCCCCGTTCCTGCTCTTCGCGCTGGACCCGGGGCTGCCGCTCGCGCTCGCCGCAGTGACCGTCTCGGCGGTCGGCTACGGCGCGAGCCTGCTGTACCAGGAGCGGCTGATGGCCCTCGTACCGGACGAGCTGAGCGGTCACGCCCTCGGGCTGCACACCTCCGGCATGCTCGCCCTCCAGGGGCTGAGCGCGGCGCTCGCGGGCGCCGTCGCCCAGGCCACCTCACCGCGCACGGCGATGGTGGTGCTCGCCCTCGCCTCGCTCGCCGTCACGCTGACGCTCGCCCTCACCGAGGGGCCTTGGAGCGGACCACGACCGTCTCCTCGCAAGGACCGTCAGCGAACAGCTTGAGGGCCTCCACCTCGTCCTTGTCGGCGCTCAGGCCCCAGCGCAGCTTGGTGCCCACCCACTCGGCGACGTAGCGGCAGTACTGGGTGGACGCCGACGGCACCCAGTCGGCGGGGTCGCGGCCGGCCTTGTCCTTCTGGCTGCGCGCGGTGACCGCGACGAGCGTGCCGGGCGAGCCCTGGTCGTTGGCGTACTTCTCGCGCCGGGCCGCCGTCCAGCCGGAGGCGCCCGACTCCCAGGCCTCGTTCAGGGAGACGACGTGGTCGACGCGGAGGGCGGCGGGGTCGCCGACGGTCTGGCCGTCGTAGTACGAGGTCCACTTCCCGCCCGTCAGGGCGCAGCCGGGGCCGGTCTTGGGGGCGTCGACGGCCTCCTCCAGGAGGACCTCGGCGCGGGTGTCGCAGCCGTCGGCCGCGTCGAGGCCGGCGTTCCAGTGCGGAAAGGCGGAGACCTGGAAGCCGGCCGGATCCTCGGTCGCCTCGGTGAGGTCGGCGAGGGCGTCGGGGAAGAGGACGACGCTCGCCGACATGGCCGGGGAGGGCACGGCGAGCGGGGACAGGATGAGCGCGAGCGGGGCGAGGCCCCGTACCAGGTTCTTGATCACGTACGAGTGGATAGCCGCGGGGGAGGGGCGCACATGCGGTGAATCGCGGTGCGCTCGCCCGTGCGGGTGTGGATCTTCACCGCAGAAACGATGCGCTGATGTCCCGTACGGACGGCAGCCGAGCGGGAACGCAGAAGAGCGCGGAACCAGGGACCGTAAACCTGGTTCCGCGCTCTCGTTGTGCCCGCCCGACGGTGCGAGGCTGGCGCGACAGGACGTTCGCGCCGCCGGGCGGAGTCTTGGGTTCCCCGAAGGGGGCGTTGGGACCGCGGCGGCGCCGACGGGTGGACCGGGTGATCCCTTCCTTCAGGTCAGGAAGGGGCCTGGTCCGCCCTTACCACCGCACTGGCTCGCGCACCGCCGCGGTCCTCACGCTGTCCGTACCGCCGGCCACCCCTCATCCGGGCCGTCGGTCCGGACGGCGTACGACATCTGACCTCCCGTCATATGCCGTACGCGGTCTGGATACCGCCGTGGATCAGTCCTCGCGCAGCGCGCGGACCGCCTCGGCCACGCGCTTGCCGTAGTCCGCGTCGGCGGCGGCGAAGTGCGCGAGGTTCTTCTCGATGATGTCCTCGCGGGACACCTGCGACAGGCCACCGGCGATGTTGGCGACCAGACGCTTCTTCTCGTCCTCGGACATCAGGCGGTAGAGCTCACCGGCCTGGAAGAAGTGGTCGTCCTTGGCGTGCTCGGGCGCCGCGTGGGTGCCCGTCCAGCCGTGGATCGCCAGCGGGGCGGAGAGCGCCTCGTCGGTCTGCGAGGGACCGGAGTACGAGTTGGGCTCGTAGTTCTTGTCGTGGCGCGAGCCCTGGCGGGTGGCCATGTGGCCGTCGCGGCCGTAGTTGTCGGCGACGGTCGCCTTCGGGGCGTTCACCGGCAGCTGGGTGTGGTTGACACCGAGGCGGTAGCGGTGGGCGTCCGCGTAGGCGAAGAGCCGGCCCTGGAGCATCTTGTCCGGCGACGGGCCGATGCCCGGGACGAAGTTGTTCGGGGAGAACGCGGCCTGCTCGACCTCGGCGAAGACGTTGTCCGGGTTGCGGTCGAGGACCAGACGGCCCACGCGCTGCAGCGGGTAGTCGCTGTGCGGCCACACCTTGGTGAGGTCGAACGGGTTGAAGCGGTACTCGGCGGCCTCGGCGGCCGGCATGACCTGGACGTACAGGGTCCACGACGGGCTCACGCCGCGCTCGATGGCCTGCAGCAGGTCGGTCTGGTGCGAGTTCGCGTCCTTGCCGACGAGCTCGGCGGCCTGGTCGCCGGAGAGGGAGCGGATGCCCTGGTTCGTCTTGAAGTGGTACTTGAC
Source organism: Streptomyces sp. P9(2023) (assembly GCF_032436795.1). Taxonomy (NCBI): domain Bacteria; kingdom Bacillati; phylum Actinomycetota; class Actinomycetes; order Kitasatosporales; family Streptomycetaceae; genus Streptomyces; species Streptomyces sp. P9(2023). The sequence continues at coordinate 57,097 of NZ_JAUPWM010000029.1, read as the reverse complement.
GAAGAAGGCCTCACCCTTCTCGTTGGTCCACTGGTACGTGTGCGAGCCGTAGCCGTTCATGTGACGGTACGAGGCCGGGATACCGCGGTCGCCCATCAGCCAGGTGACCTGGTGCGTCGCCTCGGGGGCGTGCGCCCAGAAGTCCCAGACGTTGTCCGGCTCCTGCTTGCCCGTGAAGGGGTCGCGCTTCTGGGAGTGGATGAAGTCGGGGAACTTGATCGGGTCCTTGATGAAGAACACCGGGGTGTTGTTGCCGACGAGGTCGTAGTTGCCCTCTTCGGTGTAGAACTTCAGCGCGAAGCCGCGCGGGTCACGGACGGCGTCCGCGCCACCGAGCGAGTCGGCCACGGTGGAGAAGCGGAGGAACGTCTCGGTCCGCTTGCCGACCTCGGAGAGGAAGTCGGCCTTGGTGAAGCCGGTGACGTCGTCGGTCACCTCGAAGTAGCCGTACGCGCCGGAGCCGCGGGCGTGGACCACGCGCTCCGGGATCCGCTCACGGTTGAAGCGCGCGAGCTTCTCCAGCAGGTGCTGGTCCTGGAGCAGGATGGGGCCACCGACGCCGGCGGTGGCGGAGTTCTGGTTGTCGGCGACGGGGGCGCCGGACTCGGTCGTAAGCACGCGCTTCGACATCGTGACCTTCCGTACGGGAGCTGCACTGGTGACGGTGTCAGGAGCGTAAGGAGCCGCTGAAGCAAACGTCAACAGTTTGTTGAAAGCGAAGGGTGGTGTTCCGGGCGGCGACGGCGCCTGGGCGCGACAGGACAGGTTGTCAGCGCCGCCGCCGCCCGGAAATCTGGGGTCGGACCTGCGGTCAGACCTGCTGGCCGGAGAGGCGCTCGACGGCGCGCAGCAGGGCCGAGTGGTCCAGGCCGCCGTCGCCCTGCGCACGCAGGGAGGCGACGAGCTGGGCGACGACGGCACCGACCGGGAGGGCCGCGCCGACGTTGCGGGCGGCGTCGGTGACGATGCCCATGTCCTTGTGGTGCAGGTCGATCCGGAAGCCGGGCTTGAAGTCCCGGTTCAGGAAGTTGTCCTTCTTGCGGGTCAGGACCGTGGAGCCGGCCAGACCGCCGTTGAGGACGTCCAGGGCGGCGTTGAGGTCCACGCCGGACTTCTCCAGGAAGACCACGGCCTCGGCGCACGCCTGGATGTTGACGGCGACGATGAGCTGGTTGGCGGCCTTCACCGTCTGGCCGGAGCCGTGCGGACCGCAGAGGACGATGGTCTTGCCCAGCGCCTCAAGCACCGGCAGCGCCTCGTCGAAGTCGGCCTGCTCGCCACCCACCATGATCGACAGGACGGCCTCGATGGCGCCGGCCTCGCCGCCGGACACCGGGGCGTCGATGACGCGGATGCCCTTCTCCTTGGCGTTCTTCGCCAGGTCGACCGAGGTCTGCGGGGTGATCGACGACATGTCGATGATCAGCGCGCCCTGCTTGGCGTTCTCCAGGATGCCCTCGGGGCCGTAGGAGATGGCCTCGACCTGCGGGGAGGCGGGCACCATCGTGACGATCACGTCGGCGTCCTTGACGGCCTCGGCGATCGAACCGGCGACGGAGCCGCCGGCCGCGGCGAGGCGGTCCAGCTTGTCCTGCTCGAGGGTGAAGCCGGTGACGGAGTAGCCCGCCTTGATCAGGTTCTCGGACATGGGGGAGCCCATGATGCCGAGGCCGATCCACGCGATGCTGGGGAGGTTGCTCATGAGGGTGCCTCTCGAAAACTGGTGGTACGGGGGAGGAGGTCAGCGGATCCGGTGGATCAGCGGGCCGCGCGGCCCTCGGCGGGCAGCCAGCCGAAGGACGCGGCGGCGTCGGCGGCCTTGTACTCCAGGCCGACCCAGCCGTCGTAACCGGCCTTCTTGAGCTCGTCGAGCAGCTGCTCCAGGGGGAGCTCGCCGGTGCCCGGCGCGCCACGGCCCGGGTTGTCGGCGATCTGCACGTGGCCGGTCTTGGCCGCGTACTCGGCGATGACCTGGCTGACGTCCTCGCCGTTCATCGACAGGTGGTAGATGTCGAGGAGGAACTTGGCGTTGCCGAGTCCGGTGGCCGCGTTGACCTTGTCGACGACCTCGATCGCCGAGGGGGCGCTCACCAGCGGGTAGAGCGGCGACTCCGGCTTGTTCAGGGTCTCGATCAGCAGGATCGCCCCGATCCGGTCGGCCGCGCGGGCCGCCAGAACCAGGTTCTCCAGGGCGAGGGTGTCCTGGACCTGCGGGTCGACGCCCTCGACGCGGTTGCCGTAGAGCGCGTTGAGCGCCTTGCAGCCGACCGAGGCGGCGAAGTCGGCCGCCACGTCGATGTTGGCGCGGAAGCGGTCCGACTCCTCGCCGGGCACGGAGAGCGCGCCGCGGTCGGGACCCGGCAGCTGCCCGGCGTAGAAGTTCAGGCCGACCAGCTGGGTGCCGGCGTCGTCCAGAGCCTTCTTGAGGGCGTCCAGCTCGCTCTGGGCGGGGGTGGCGGTGTCGATCCAGGGCCACCACAGCTCGACCGCCGTGAAGCCCGCCGCGGCTGCGGCCGCGGGGCGCTCCAGGAGCGGGAGTTCCGTGAAGAGGATCGACAGGTTCACATCGAAGCGCTGGTCCGTGACTGCGCCTTCTGAGAAGCGGGCCATGAGGGGCGGCGCTCCTTCCGTATTGCGGAAGTAACTTTCTGTCTGACGGAATGTTGCAAGGGGAGCCGCGCGCTTGTCAAGAGGGTCCGGCAGCTCAGGGCTGCCGTCGGCCCACTTCCGGCCAGTAGCGTGGGGCCATGGTGCGTTTGAGAGTGGAGTTCACGACCGAGCCCTTCGACCTGGACGAGGCGCCGGAGCACGCGGTCGTGGCACGTGAGGTCATCCAGTCGGCCGAACTGGACGCGGTGGATGTCGGCCCCTTCGGCAATACGGCGGAAGGTGACGCCGACGCGGTGCTGACCGCCGTGGACGCGCTGCTGCGCCGGTCCCTGGCGGCCGGCGCGACCCGTGTCTCCCTCCAGGTCAACGTCCTCGGGGAGGAGTCGTGACCGAACACCCGCTGGTCACCGCCGTGAAGCCGCTGGTCGACGCGATGGGTGCGGAGATACTGGGGCCCGAGCAGGCCACGCCCGACGATGTCGTGCTCGCCTGGGAGGGCGAGGACGTGCTCGCCGTACGGCTGCCGCAGCTCTCGGACTCGCTTGATCACATTCTGGCCGCCATGGAGCGGCGGCACGGGATGCCGCTCGCCGAGCTCGACCGCAAGGCCAAGCAGGAAGCGGTCCGGCTGCTGGAGGCGCGGGGGGCCTTCTCCGTACGACACGGAGTGGAGACGGTGGCCGGGGCACTGGGTGTCAGTCGCTTCACCGTGTACAACTACCTGAACCGGGAGACCGCCCTGAGCAGGGAAAAGGCCGCCGAGAACGGCTAGTTGATCATGTGTGGACAGGAGCCGTCGTCCGGATGTCGGGACGACGGCTTTTGTGTCCCCGAGTTTTCAACAAAGTGTTGACGTGGTGTCGGCAAAGGGCGTTAGCTATCCGCAGCCCGTCCGACGCACAGCGAAAAACAGCCACGGAGGCTTCCCGTGACTTCAGGTACGACACCGGGCCTCACCCGGTTCAACACCTCCGCGGACGGCGACGCCGTCGCCGCCCTCCACGAGGTGTGCTCCAGTTCGGCGTGGGGGAGCAAGATCCTCGCCCAGCGCCCGTACACCACCGTCGAAGCCCTCTTCCTCGCCAGCGACGCCGCCATGGCCGAGCTGACCGCGGAGGATCTGGCCGAGGCGATGGCGGGCCACCCGCCGATCGGTCGTCCGAAGGCAGGGGACCCGACCTCCTCCCGCGAGCAGAGCGGGATGGCCGGCGCCTCCGAGGAGCTCAAGGCCGAGATGCTCGAACTCAACCTGGCCTACCAGGACAAGTTCGGTCATGTCTTCCTGATCTGCGCCACCGGCAAGACCGGTGAGCAGATGCGCGACGCGGTCCGCGAGCGGATCGAGAACTCGCCCGAGGCGGAGCGGGAGATCGTCCGCACCGAACTGGGCAAGATCAACCGCATCCGCCTGACCCGTCTCGTAGAGAGTGCTGAGGAAGAGAGCGCATGAGCACCGACACCACCGCTTCGGTGTCCACCCACATCCTGGACACCAGCATCGGCCGCCCCGCCGAGGGCGTGGCCATCACGCTCGCGGCCCGTAGCGGCTCCGACGCGCAGTGGGTCACGCTCGGTGGCTCCGCCACCGACGCGGACGGGCGCTGCAAGGACCTGCCGGCCCTGCCGGAGGGCACCACCCACGTACGTCTCGACTTCGAGGTCGAGACCTACTTCTCCAAGAAGCAAGCCGAGGCGCAGCAGGACGCCCCCCGCGTAAGGGACAGCGGCGCGTTCTTCCCGGAAGTGACCATCACCTTCGCGGTGACTCCGGGCGAGCATTACCACGTACCGCTGCTGCTCAACCCGTTCGGCTACTCCGTTTACCGAGGGAGCTAGCAGACATGCCCACGATTCTCGGCCAGAACCAGTACGGCAAAGCAGAGAACCGCGTCGTCAAGATCACGCGGGACGGCGCCACCCACCACATCAAGGACCTGAACGTCTCGGTCGCCCTCTCCGGTGACCTCGACGACGTCCACCTCACCGGCTCCAACGCCCACTGCCTGCCCACCGACACGACGAAGAACACCGTCTACGCCTTCGCCAAGGAGTACGGGATCGAGTCGGCGGAGCAGTTCGGCATCCACCTGGCGCGTCACTTCGTGACGAGCCAGGAGCCGATCAAGAGGGCGCGCATCCGGATCGAGGAGTACTCCTGGGAGCGGATCGCCAGCTCGGACGCCAACTCCAAGTTCATCGGCTCCGACGAGGTCAACCACTCCTTCGCCCGCAAGGGCCAGGAGACCCGCGTCACCCAGATCACGTACGACGGTGAGAAGTGGGAGGTCATCTCCGGCCTCAAGGACCTCGTCGTCATGAACTCCACCAACTCGGAGTTCTGGGGCTACATCAAGGACAAGTACACGACGCTCCAGGAGGCGTACGACCGCATCCTGGCCACGCAGGTGTCCAGCCGGTGGCGGTTCAACTGGACCGACGACGAGCAGCGGATGCCCAACTGGGAGCGGTCCTACGAGCAGACCCGGAAGCACATGCTCGAAGCCTTCTCCGAGACGTACTCGTACTCGCTGCAGCAGACGCTGTACCAGATGGCCACCCGGATCATCAGCCACCGTTCGGAGATCGACGAGGTCCGCTTCTCGCTCCCGAACAAGCACCACTTCCTGGTGGACCTCGAGCCCTTCGGGCTCAAGAACGAGAACGAGGTCTACTTCGCCGCCGACCGCCCGTACGGCCTCATCGAGGCCACCGTGCTGCGCGACGGAGCCACGGCGCAGATCCCGGTCGACATGACCAACCTCTAGCGGCACCACGTGGCCGCCCCCGCCCGCCCGCAGTCGGGCGGGGGCGGCCACCACCGGAGGGACGTACCCATGGCACAGCCCGCAACGGGGCCGGCATCCGCAGAAGGCCCGTGTTCCACCCCGCCGGCCACCTCGCACGAGCGCACCTCGACCGCGGCCATCGCGACCGAGGCCATCGCGGCCGAGTTCATCGCGGCCGAGGTCACCCCGGCCGAGGCCCACCCGGCGGCCGTCCACCCCGTGGACGAGAAGCTCCCCGCCGCGCGGCTCGTTCCCGCCGCGCTCCAGCACATCGCCGCGATGTACGCGGGCGTCGTCACCCCTCCGCTGATCATCGGCCAGGCCGTCGGCCTGGACGCCGCCGGAATGACCCGGCTCATCGCCGCCAGCCTGCTCATCGCCGGCTGTGCCACCATCCTCCAGACGATCGGGGCCGGCCGCTTCGCCGGAAACCGGCTCCCGTTCGTCAACGCGGCCTCGTCCGCCGGCATCGCCCCGATGCTGGCGATCGCCGAGACCAGCGCCCCCGGCCACCAACTGCCCTCCATCTACGGCGCGGTGATGGTCGCCGGCGTCTTCTGCCTCGCCGTCGGACCCTTCTTCGGCCGGCTGCTCCGCTTCTTCCCGCCGCTCGTCACGGGCGTGGTGATCACCCTCATCGGTGTCACCCTGATGCCCGTACCGGTGAGTTGGGCCCAGGGCGGCAACAAGGAAGCCGCCGACTTCGGCGCGATGAAATACCTCGCGCTGGCCGGCTTCACGCTCGTCGTGATCCTGCTCTTCCAGCGCTTCGGCAAGGGCTTCGTCAAGCAAGTCGCCCTGCTGCTCGGCCTGTTGATCGGAACGCTCGCCGCGATCCCGTTCGGTCTTGCCGACTTCACCGCGCTCCGCGAGGCGCCGGTCGCCGCGCTGCCCGGCCCGTTCTCCTTCGGCGCGCCGGAGTTCCAGCCCGCCGCGATCCTCTCCCTGTGCATCGTGATGCTGGTCCTCATGACCGAGTCGAGCGCCGGCATGCTGGCCCTCGGCGAGATATGCGAGCGCCGCAGCGACGGCCGTACGATCACCAGGGGCCTGCGGACCGACGGGATCGCCACCCTGATCGGCCCCGTCTTCGGCGGATTCCCCACCTCGGCCTTCGCCCAGAACGTCGGAGTGGTCTCGCTGACCCGGGTCCGCTCCCGCTACGTCGTCGCCGTCGCCGGTGGCGCCCTGCTGGTCCTCGGCGCCTTCCCGGTCCTCGGAGCGGTCGTGTCGATGGTCCCGATGCCGGTCCTCGGGGGTGCCGGTATCGTCCTCTTCGGCTCGATCGCCGTCTCCGGAATCCGTACCCTCTCGGAAGCCGGACTCGACGACAGCTCCAACATCATCCTGGTGGCCGTCGCGCTCGGAGCGGGCATCATCCCGCTCGCCGCGCCCACCTTCTACGCCGACTTCCCGGCCTGGGCACAGACCGTGCTCGGCTCCGGCATCAGCGCCGGAGCGCTCGTCGCGGTCACGCTCAACCTTTTCTTCCACCATCTCGGCACCCGGACCCGTCACGCGGCTCCGGCACTCAAATCCTCCTAGGGTCCTGCCGTGCCCACACCACCCCCGAGGAATGAAGGAAGCACCGCCATGGCAGCACCTTCGACCGTCGAGCGCATTGTCATCGAGAACTGTGCGATCGCGACCGTAGACGCCAACGACACCGAGTACGCCACCGGCCACCTCGTCGTCGCGGGCAACAAGATCGAGTCCATCGGTGCCGGCAAGGCGCCCGAGGGCCTGGAGAACGTGGTCCGCCGGATCGACGCCACCGGCCATCTGGTGACGCCCGGTCTGGTCAACACCCACCACCACTTCTACCAGTGGATCACCCGGGGCCTGGCCACCGACCACAACCTCTTCAACTGGCTGGTCGCGCTCTACCCCACCTGGTCGCGCATCGACGAGTCGATGGCCCGCGTCGCCGCCCAGGGCTCGCTCGCGATGATGGCCCGCGGTGGTGTGACCACCGCGATGGACCACCACTACGTCTACCCGAAGAACTCCGGCGACCTGTCCGGCGCCATCATCGGCGCCGCCCGCGACATGGGCGTCCGCTTCACGCTCGCCCGTGGCTCCATGGACATGAGCGAGAAGGACGGCTTCCTGCCGCCGGACTTCGCGGTCGAGACCACCGACGGCGCGCTCGCCGCGACCGAGGAGACGGTCAAGAAGTTCCACGACACCTCCTTCGACGCGATGACCCAGGTCGCCGTCGCCCCCTGCTCCCCCTTCTCCATCTCCACCCGGCTGCTGAAGGAGGGCGCCGAGCTGGCCCGCCGCCTCGGTGTGCGCATGCACACCCACGGCTCGGAGACCGTGGAGGAGGAGAAGTTCTGCCACGAGCTCTTCGGCATGGGCCCGACCGACTACTTCGAGTCGACCGGCTTCCTCGGCGAGGACGTGTGGATGGCGCACTGCGTCCACATGAACGACTCCGACATCGAGGCCTTCGCCCGTACGAAGACCGGTGTCGCCCACTGCCCGTCCTCCAACGCGCGGCTCGCCGCCGGCATCGCCCGGGTCCCGGACATGCTGCGCGCCGGCGTGCCCGTAGGCCTCGGCGTCGACGGCACCGCCTCCAACGAGTCGGGCGAGCTGCACACCGAGCTGCGCAACGCGCTCCTCATCAACCGCCTCGGCGCGCACCGCGAGAACGCCCTCAACGCCCGCCAGGCCCTGCGCCTCGGTACGTACGGTGGCGCGCAGGTCCTCGGCCGTGCCGACAACATCGGCTCGCTCGAGGCCGGCAAGCTCGCCGACTTCGTGCTGTGGAAGATCGACGGCCTCGGCCACTCGTCGATCGCCGACCCGGTCACCGCGATCGTGTTCGGCGCCGCTGCCCCGGTGACGGCCTCGTTCGTCAACGGCAAGCAGATCGTCGAGAACAACCGCCTGCTGTTCGCGGACGAGGACGCCATCGCCCGCGACGCGCGCGCGGAGGCGCAGCGCCTGGCCCGGATCACGGCCCAGGGCTGACCTCCCCAAGGAGTCCGACCGAGGGGGACGGCCCTTGGTCGGTCGCCGCGGACCCGAGCGGGGTCCGCGGCCGGCCGGACGGGGGGTGCCGTACGTAAAGAGGTACGGCACCCCCCGGACGGTCGAATCGCGCCCCCCTCCCGGGGTGCGACGAGCGGCACCCCCGAGCCGCGCGACCCGCAGTACCCGAAGTCCCCCGTGGTATCCGCTACCTCCTCATGAGCCGCACACCGTGAGGCGCACGACCTGCACTGCTTTGCACCACCTCCATGACACCCACGTCTCCGCCGACGTGTTACCCGACCGGAGGAACCTCCGTGGCCACCAAGCCCAGGTTTCGCAATGATGCGCAAGACGCAAGCGCCGACACCGAAGACCAGAAGCATCCGGTCGACGAGACGCTGCCGCCCCTGAAGATGTTCACCAGCGGTCTGCAACATGTGGCCGCCATGTACGCGGGGGTCGTGGCCCCGCCCCTGATCGTCGGCGCGGCCGTCGGACTCTCCGGCACCGAGCTGACCTTCCTCACCGGAGCCAGCCTCTTCACCGCCGGCCTCGCCACCTTCCTCCAGACGCTCGGCATCTGGAAGATCGGCGCCCGACTGCCGTTCGTCAACGGCGTCACGTTCGCCGGCGTCGCGCCGATGCTCGCGATCGTCGACACCACGGACGACAAGGCCGACGCGCTGCCGATCATCTTCGGCGCGATCATCGTCGCCGGAGTGCTCGGCTTCATAGCCGCCCCGTACTTCTCCAAGCTCGTCCGCTTCTTCCCGCCGGTCGTCACCGGCACCGTGATCACCCTGATCGGTGTCTCGCTGCTTCCGGTCGCCTTCGGCTGGGCCCAAGGGCCCAATCCGGCGGCGAAGGACTACGGATCGACGACCTATCTCACCCTCGCCGCGATCACCCTCGTCGTCGTCCTCGTGCTGCGCCGCTTCACCCGCGGCTTCCTGAAGCAGGTCGCGGTCCTGGTCGGTCTGGTCATCGGCACGCTCATCGCGATCCCGTTCGGCGTCACGGACTTCAGCCCGGTGACGGAGGCGGACATCGTCGGCTTCCCGACGCCGTTCCACTTCGGCGCCCCGCAGTTCGCCCTCGCCGCGATCATCTCGATGTGCGTGGTCATGCTGGTCTCGATGACCGAGTCGACCGCCGACATGCTGGCGCTCGGCGAGATCGTCGACCGGCCGGCCGACGAGAAGACCATCGCGGCCGGTCTGCGCGCCGACACGCTCGGCTCGGCCATCAGCCCGCTGTTCAACGGCTTCATGTGCAGTGCCTTCGCCCAGAACATCGGGCTCGTCGCGATGACGAAGATCCGCAGCCGGTTCGTGGTCGCCTGCGGCGGCGGGTTCCTGGTCCTGATGGGCCTCTCGCCGGTCGCCGCCTCGCTGATCTCGGTCGTCCCGCGACCGGTGCTCGGCGGCGCGGGTGTGGTCCTCTTCGGCTCCGTCGCGGCGAGCGGCATCCAGACCCTGGTCAAGGCCGGTCTGGAGAAGGACAACAACGTCCTGATCGTGGCGGTCTCGCTGGCCGTCGGCATCATCCCGATCACGGCGCCGGAGTTCTACCACGCCTTCCCGGAGACCGCGAAGATCATCCTGGACTCGGGCATCTCGACCGGCTGTGTCGCGGCGGTCGCGCTGAACCTGGTCTTCAACCACCTGGGCAAGGGCCAGGACGACGACACGGTCACCGCACCCATGGAACCGGGCGAGGAGATCTCCGAGACCCGTGGCGCCAAGGCGGCGCACGTCCACTGACCAGCCGTACGGCAGCAGACGAGCCGGTCCCCGCGTGCGACGCGGGGGCCGGCGTCGTGCTGATCAACCCCAACACGTCGCGCTCGACCACGGCGATGATGACAGCGATCGCCCGCCGGACCCTCGGCTCCGTACGCGGTGTGACGGTACGTCAGGGGCCGCCGATGCTGGTCGACGAGGAGGCCCTGCGGGCCGCCGTGCCGGAGGTGGTGGCGGCCGGGCGCAGGGCGCTCGCGGCCGGGAACTGTACGGGGCTGCTGGTCGGCGCGTTCGGAGACCCGGGCGTGGCGGAGCTGCGGGCCTTCGCGGGGGTCCCGGTCGTGGGCCTCGCGGAGGCGGCCTGCACGGAGGCGGCGGCCGGGGGAGTCCGGTTCGGGGTGGCGACGACGACGCCGTACCTGGCGGACGCGATCGGCCACCGGATCGCCGCCCTGGGGCTGGCGGACCGGTACACGGGCATCCGGCTGACGCGCGGCGACGCCGGCCTGCTCGCCCGCGAACCGGAGCTGCTGCGGGAGGAGTTGGCCGAGGCGGTGCGCGCGTGTGTCGTACGGGACGGGGCGCGGGCCGTCGTGATCGGCGGCGGCCCGCTGGCCGAGGCGGCGGACGCGCTGCGGGAACGCTTCGACGTTCCGGTCGTCGCGCCGGTCCCGGCCGCTTGCCGCCGGATCGCACGCGTACTGGCGCGGCGCGATCCGGCGGGGTCGGGGCGGGAAGGGCCGGGTCAGCCGATGTGGAAGCTGTCCCCGTAGACCTTCCAGTCCAGCGGCGTGTTGAGGTTGAGGTTCTTGTTGCGGACGAAGACCCGCTGGGCCGTGTCGACCCGGCTGGTGTCGCTGTGCGCCTCCTCCTGCTTCATCGCCCAGACACGGGCGTCGAGGAATGCGTTGAGGTACGTGATCTCGTCCCCGCCCTGGGCGGGCGACTTCGCCTTCGCGAGGGCCTTCTTGCGGATGTTGCGGAAGGCCGCCGAGTCGGTGCCGTTGCCGTGCATCACGATGGCGTCGTAGTAGATGAACTGACCGAGCACACCCACGCCGTCGCTCTTGGCCTGCTTGACTGACGGGTTGAAGTACACCCGGTCGCGCTCGTCGTCCTGGGCCTTCTTGAACGCCGAGTCCGACGCGGCCTTCGCCCAGTCGCGCTCGAAGGCCGAGCCGAGGCCCTGGTGCGAGTCGGTGCCGTCGACCTCACGGAGGGCCGGCAGGTACTTGGCGAGGACGTTGCCGGGCTTGCGCGCGGTGTAGAGCTCGACGAGGTCGAGCATGTCGCCCGTGCCGGAACAGAAGCCGATGATGCCCGCCGTGTAGCCGCGCCCGTCGCCGATGTCCTCGATGTACTTGTACTGCGCCTTCCAGTCCAGCGAGGAGTTCTCCGCGCTGGAGACCAGCTTCATGGCGATCTCCTTCTTCGCCGGGTCGTCGAGCCCGACGGCCGCTACGGCGCGAGGAGCGGCCGCGTCGGACGCGGCGCGCGCCGGGGCGCCGTCGCCCGAGGAGGCGGCGAAGGCGGTGGTCGGAGCGGCGAGCAGGGCGAGTCCGAGGACGACCCGAATCGCGGTGCGCTTATGGGGGTTGGGCACCGTGGCCTCCCAATCAGGGGACGGGGTTACTTTGTTAGGAAGCTTTCCTATCAGGTGGGCCGGAGGTCGTACACCCTTCACGGGCAAAGGAGTTGACCGGTTCACGGAAACTCTCGGGGCGCGATCTCATCGCTCCGCCTCCATCCGCCGCCGGCACTCCCGGGCCAGCCGCGGATAGGCCGTGGCGATCGCCTCGTACAGCCGTGCGCGTAACAGCCGCTCCGCCTCGGCCCGCCCCGTCGACCCGAAGAGCCCGTCGAGCAGCGCCTCGTACCGCAAGAGCGCCTGCCGCAGATAACTCACCTGCCACCGCACGAGCTCCCCGTCCGCCACCCCACCCGTCACCCCGCTGCCGGGTCCGCGGGCCCCGAGCAGGTGCCGGTGCCGCACCGCGCGCCGCTCCAGCTCGGCGGCCGGGAGTCGGGGCACCTCGATCGGCTCCGCCCGGATCGCCGCGAGCACCGCCCGCCGTCGCCGCTCGGCGCCCGCCTCGGCGGCGGCGGAACTCCGCCCGGAGACGGCCGCGCACCGGCCGAACTCCGCCGTCCGCTCCACCGCCCGCACCCGCGCCAGCCGGTACAGCAGCACGGGCGCGACCGACCATCGCCGGGGATCCCGCCCCCGCACGTCGGGCTCGCCCAGCAGATCGCGCACCATCGGATCGGTCCAGCCGCGCTCGCGCAGCCCGGCGAGCGACACAAAGGTAGTACGGTCCGTCACAACCCCTCCCTCGTCGATCACTGAGAGTGACAATCTCAGTGAAGCGCACCCCACTGACAGTCGCCCTCTTGCCGGGGTCGCCGGACCCGTGCCATACAGGTCTGGACCAAGTCGACGGACGGAGGCATTCCTGTGCAACGCCCGCTCGCCGCATGCATGTTGACGGTCGTCGCGCTCGCCCTCACGGCCTGCTCGTCCGGCCCCCCGAAGGACACCGCCGCCCCCGCCGCCCCCACGGGCGTCACCGCCGCCTCCGGCAGCGCCCAGACCGTCCACGTGATGTGGAACGCGGCCACCGACGACCGCGCGGTCACCGGCTACGAGGTCTACCAGCAGGGCCGCAAGGTCAAGGACCTCCCCGCCACGACCCTCATGACCGACATCGTGAACCTCACCCCCGCGACCCCGTACGCCTTCACCGTCCGCGCCCGCGACGCCGCCGGAAACCGCTCCCCGCACAGCACGACCGTCCCCGCCACCACCCTCTCCGCCATCGCCCAGGACCGCGCCGCCCCCACCGCGCCCAAGGCGCTGCGCGCAACCGCCGACGGCAGCCGCGCGGCCACCCTGACCTGGCAGCCGGCCCGCGATGACACCAAGGTCACCGCGTACGACGTCTACCAGGCCGACGCCCGTATCCACACCGTCCCCGGCACGGCCACCACCGCCCGCCTCACCGGCCTGCGCGCCGGCATGGTCTACTCCTTCACGGTCCGCGCCCGCGACGCGGCCGAGAACTCCTCCCCGGACAGCGCCCCCGCCGACCTCACCACCACCCCGGCCCCCGGCGCCGCCCCCAACACGGCCCCCACGAACCTGAAGGCCCGGGCGGCCAAGGGCGAGATCACCCTCACGTGGACCGCACCGAGCACCGGAGCCCCGGTGAAGGAACACCAGCTCTACCTGAACGAAGCCTTCGCCACGACCATCGTCTGGGGCGCCGACCCCCCACCCGGCGAGGCCACCTACACCTTCGCGGTCCTCACCACCCCCGGCACCCGCTACAGCGTCAAACTCCGCGCCCGCCTCCCCGACGGCACCTGGGGTGACTTCTCGGCCCAGCGCACCGTTGTCGTCCCATGACGGTGCCGCCCCGGGCGTCGTCGTCCGGCGCGTGCCGGAACTACCCTGGGAAAGGTGGCAGGGACCGTGCTCACCAACACCGGGCTCGACGCGTTCCTCGACGGAACACCGGAGCTCCGCGATCCTTCGGCCGTGCGCGCCGCAGACGCCGTGCTCGCGCTGCTCTCCCTGCGCGGGGCGGACCGCAGGAGCGGGCTGCCCGAGCCGAGCGTGGAGCTGGTGCGGCGGGTGCTCGTCGAGGACGCGCCGGCGTTCGTGTACGCGACGCCCGAGGAGCTGTCGGCCTATCCCGCCGTCCTCGTGGCGCTCACCGCGCGGGTGCGGGAGGCCGGGCGGCTGAACGGGAAGCGGCAGGCGCGGATCGTGGCCGCGATCGAGGACATCGTGCCCGACTTCGAGCGGGCCATGAAGGACCCCGCCAACTACACCTGGCAGCGCTGGTACGCCTCCCTGCTGCGCGCGGACGGGACCGACCCCGCCGACCCCGGCGCCGTACGGGCCTGGCTCGCCGGACATGACGGGATGCGGCCGCCCGACGGGCTCAACCGCGCGGACCTGATGAACCGGAGCGACGTCGCCGACTCCCTTCTCGCCGACGCGCTCGCCGGTGCCTACGTACGCGAGGCGGAGGCGCCTTCGCCCGCCGGGCCGCTCCTCGCCGACGCGGACGTGTCGCACGGGGTGACGAAGCTCGGCGGCCTGCTCGTCGACCGGTGGACCGCCGAAGGGCTCTCGGGCGCCCTCTCGGGACCGTACGCCCATCTCGCGCCCGGCCCGGAGGCCTTCCCGCACCTCGCCCTCGCCGACACCCTCCTCGACGAGCACCTCAACTACTACGAGGACTCCGCCGTCCCGCTGCCGCCTCCGCCCGTCGAGGCCCACGAGCCGCGGCGCTCCGTCGAGGCGGGCGCCGATCTGCTCGCCGCGGCCGTCGAGGAGATGAAGGGCGAGACGGGCGGCCTCTACGACGGCGAGGCCGCGCACCTGCTGTACGCGCTCTACCAGCGGGGCGCCTGCGCCGAGTCCGTCGCCCGCCGGGCCGCCGAGTTCGAGGACTGGCCGGTCGACCCCCGCCTGGAGGACGCGCCCGTCCTCGTACCGGCCGACGCCCCGGAGGAGTACAGCCTCCCCTCCCTCGGCGAGCTCGCCCGGCTCACCGGGGTCGAGACCACGGAGGAGACCCGGGCCAAGCTCGAACCGGGCGCCCGGGCCATGGCCGACGCCGTCGACCGGCTGGCCCGCACCGGCATGGTCTTCCGCACCGGCGACGCCTTCGGTCTCACACCGTGGGGCGTCGAGGTCCTCCACTACCTGCTGCGGGTGCGCTGGGTCGCCGCGCCCGACGGCAAGGAGGCCGCCGCCTGGGACGCCGCCACCGTGATCGCCGCCGCCGAGGGCTGGTCCGCCTCCGCCGCGACCCGGGTCCTCGCCGAGTGGCTGCGCGCGCACGGCGACTCCGTCGAGGCCTGGTCCGAGCTGCTCGCCGCCCTCGGCACCGTCAACGCCGGGACCTTCGAGGCCGCCGGCACCCGGGCCCTCTTCGGCTTCCTCGACCCCGCCGCCGCCCCCGTCGAGGCGCTGCGCGGCGCCCTCGGCGACCCGGTGATGGGCGCGTACGCGTATGGGGTACTGCGCGCCCGGGGCGAGCCGGCGGACGAGAGCCTCGTGCCGTGGTCCGCCCGCGCCGTCCTGATCCTGGACCGGCTCCGCCGCCACGGCGAGGAGGACGGCCGGGCCGTCCTCGACTCGGCCGCCGAGGACTGGCCGGGCGGCCTCGACGGCCTCGCCAAGGACATGGCGGTCGCCGACCCGTACCGCGCGCACCGGGAACTCGCCGCCCTCCGCGTCCCGGTGCCGGACGTCAAGCGGGCGAACGGACGGGCGAACAAGCGGGTGCGGCGTCCGCGACGCCGCACCCGCTGATCCCCGTGGGGGGTCTTTCGGGTCCGCCCAGCCGTCAGGAGCAGGCCGTCAGGAGACGGCCGTCAGATACATCCCCGAGGCGCCGGCCCCGGCCGTGTTGCGGCAGGAGAAGTTCCCGCTCGGCCTCGCGTGGATCAGCGTGAGACAGCGCCCCAGCGCCAACTGGCCGTAGTAGTTGGGGTGGACGTTCTCCTGGATCGGCCCCTGGGTCTCGTTGGGGTCGATCCAGCGCGCCCACTCGCTGCTGGTGTCCGAGGCCGGCACCGTGGCGCTGACCAGCTTCGCGGTCTTGGCACACACCTCGCGCCCCTGGAGCATGTCGCGCAGATCCATGAACTGCACGCCCTTGCTCGCCGCGACCCCCTTGAGCCGGTTCGAGACCTGCGGGACCAGTGTGTCCCGCGCCCAGTCGGCGTCCTTGTTCCAGAACGGGCAGCCGCCCGTGTTCGTACGGGACCAGCCGCTCTCCGCGTACCGGTTCTCCGCGCCGCGCGGGATGGGGGAGGGGTACGACTGGAGCACGATCCGGTAGTCGGCGGCGGCGTATCCGGCGCCCGCCATCACCGCCCGGACCTCGTCGACGGACTTGCCGACGTTCGCCATCACGGTGTCGATCTTCGCGTCGACCTCGGCCTGCTGGTCGTCGTTGCAGTACGAGTACCAGACGATGTAGTCGGTCGCGCAGCTCCTGATGATGTCGGCGAAGCCCAGGTCGTTGCCCCCGATCGACAGCACGATCGTCCCCACGTCGTGGGAGGCGGCCACGGCCGCCAGCTGGTCGGCCTGCGGCGCCTCGCCCTTGTACGCCACGCCTCCCTGCGACGCCCGGAAGACGTTCTGGGTCGTCGCCCCCGAACAGGCCAGGTTGACCAGCGTCGAGGCGATCGCGCCCGCGCTCTTCACCTCGGCCGAGTCGGAGCGGTGGCAGCCGTTCGCCGCCGTCGTCCCGTACACCCGGGAGGGGTCGTACGCGCTCCCCGTCCACGCCCGGTCGGTGCCGTTCCGGCTGCCGCTCGTGGTGAGGCTGTTGCCCTGCCAGCGGCCTGCCTCGCCGGAGATGTAACTGTCGCCCATCGACACGACGGCGGTGGGCCCCGAGTCGTTCGCGGCGACGGCCGGGGGCGCCCCGGCGGCGAGCAGGCCGATGAGCGAGACGGCGGCGGCGAGGGTTCTTCGGACCGTGCGGTGGGGGGTTCTGGGCATGGCGGTGTTCTCCTGCGTCGGTGCAGAGGAGTGGGGGACAGCCGCCGGCCGGTGGCATGCGGAATCTGGCATGCCGTGGCTTGTTACCGCTAGGTAGCGTCGGGTTTCGGTTGCGTCACGTGCCCTGTGAAACGCACTGGAGCGAAACTCCCCGGAGGGGGAAACGGCTCCGCCCCCGGTGCTGTGCGTTCACCGGGGGCGGAGCCGTTCTTCGCGGGTCACCGCGATCGTGCGGGGGGGGCACCGCGTGTTGTTCGGCCGCTGTGCGGGTCAGCCGAAGCAGGGGGGACTCAGCCGATGAGCTGGTCGTACGCGGGGAGGGTCAGGAAGTCCGCGTAGTCGGCGTCGAGGGAGACGTGCAGCAGCAGGTCGTGCGCCTGCTGCCACTTGCCGGCCGCGAAGGCCTCCTCGCCGATCTCCGCGCGGATCGCGGCCAGCTCCTCGGCGGCGACCTTGCGGGCCAGCTCGGGGGTGGCCTTCTCACCGTTCTCGAAGACGACACCCGCGTTGATCCACTGCCAGATCTGCGAGCGCGAGATTTCCGCGGTGGCCGCGTCCTCCATCAGGTTGAAGATGGCGACCGCGCCGAGGCCGCGGAGCCAGGCCTCGATGTAGCGGGTGCCGACCTGGACGGCGTTGCGCAGGCCGTCGTACGTGGGCCTGGCGTCGAGCGAGTCGATGGCGATCAGGTCGCCGGGCGCCACCGAGACGTCCTCGCGCAGCCGGTCCTTCTGGTTCGGCTTGTCGCCGAGGACCGCGTCGAAGGAGGCCATCGCGATCGGGACCAGGTCCGGGTGGGCGACCCAGGAGCCGTCGAAGCCGTCGCCGGCCTCGCGGTCCTTGTCCGCCTTGACCTTCTCGAAGGCGACCTTGTTGACCTCGGCGTCCTTGCGGGACGGGATGAAGGCCGCCATGCCGCCGATCGCGTGCGCGCCGCGCTTGTGGCAGGTGCGGACGAGGAGTTCGGTGTACGCCCGCATGAACGGGGCCGTCATCGTGACCGCGTTGCGATCCGGCAGGACGAACTTTGCTCCGCCGTCACGGAAGTTCTTGACGATGGAGAAGAGGTAGTCCCAGCGGCCCGCGTTGAGACCCGCCGCGTGGTCGCGGAGCTCGTAGAGGATCTCCTCCATCTCGTACGCGGCCGTGATCGTCTCGATGAGGACGGTGGCGCGGACGGTGCCCTGCGGGATGCCGACGTAGTCCTGGGCGTAGACGAAGATGTCGTTCCAGAGGCGGGCCTCCAGGTGCGACTCCGTCTTCGGGAGGTAGAAGTACGGGCCCTTGCCGAGCTCGATCAGGCGCTTGGCGTTGTGGAAGAAGTACAGGCCGAAGTCGACGAGCGCGCCGGGGACCGGGCGGCCCTCGAAGGTCAGGTGGCGCTCCTCCAGGTGCCAGCCGCGCGGCCGCATGACGACCGTGGCCAGCTCGTCGGCCGCCTTGAGCGCGTAGGACTTGCCCGACCGCGGGTCCGTGAAGTCGATGTTCCGGTTGTACGCGTCGATCAGGTTGACCTGGCCCAGGATCACGTTCTCCCAGGTCGGCGCCGAGGCGTCCTCGAAGTCCGCGAGCCAGACCTTGGCGCCCGAGTTCAGGGCATTGATCGTCATCTTCCGGTCGGTCGGGCCGGTGATCTCGACGCGGCGGTCGTTCAGGGCCGCCGGGGCCGGCGCGACCCGCCAGGAGTCGTCCGCGCGGATCGCGGCGGTCTCCGGCAGGAAGTCGAGGGTCGAGGTGCGGGCGATCTCGGCGCGGCGCTCCGCCCGGCGGGCGAGGAGCTCGTCCCGGCGCGGGGTGAACCGGCGGTGCAGCTCCGCCACGAAGGCGAGGGCCGCGTCGGTCAGCACCTCCTCCTGCCTCGGCAGGGGCTCGGCTTCGACGACGGCCAGGGGGGACGGCGCTGGTGCGGACATGAACTGTCACTTCCTTCAGCGGACTTCACGGGCGGTGCCTTGCGGCCGCCGGGCGTCACGGATCGGCACGGAGTGCCGCAGGCGCCGAGATACGGCCGCGGAGCGCCGTCAGGGGATCAGGCGCTTCTGAACAGTGGATACTAGTTTCCTCATGGTGGAAGTTCAATCGTTTGTTGATGTCGAGATTCTCTGGATCGACAGAACATGGCGCTCAGTGCCACCTCCTTCACTCAAGGTGCGCCAGATCCGCCTCCGTGTCGATGTCGTAGGGCTCGGCCACATCCGAACAGTCCACGAGGGTGATCGCATCCCGGTGATCCCTCAGGTAGTCCCGCGCCCCCTGGTCGCCGACCGCCCCCGCCGCGATCCCCGCCCAGCGGTCCGCGCCGAACAGCACCGGATGGCCACGCTTCCCGTCGTACGAAGCCGCCGCCAGGGAGTCGCGCGAGCGGTACGCCGACCGGACCCGCGCCACCGCCTCCGCGCCGATCCCCGGCTGGTCCACGAGCGACACGAGCGCCGCGTCCACCGGCAGCGCCTCGGCGGCCAGCGAGGCGAGTCCCGCCCGCAGCGAGGACCCCATGCCCTCCGCCCACGCGGGGTTGTCGACCAGGACGCACCCCGGCAGCTGCGCCCGCTCCCGTACGACATCGGCCGAGGCGCCGAGAACGACGTGGATCACCTCGCAGCCCCCCTCGCGCAGCACCCGCACCGCGTGCTCGACCAGCGGGCGGCCGCGGTGGGTGAGGAGGGCCTTGGGGCGGCCGCCGAGGCGCCGCCCGCCGCCGGCGGCGAGGAGCAGACCGGCCACGAGGGGCGAGCGATGCGGGGTATCCGTCGTATTCGTCATGCCGACTGCATACCGCATGACACGGACGCCTGAATTGTGTCCACGATGTGGCGCGCCGGACGGTGAATGGCGTTAACTTTGCTCGCGACTCCGGGCGTCCGACCACCGTTCGACGGGTCGGCTCGGTGTGGGGAGTTCGGCGCACAGTGTGGTGCGAGGGGGAGAACTTTGTTGCGAAGCGTTGGGCAGAGGCGTGTGACGACCGGCGGCGGCGAGGACCCGAGAGTGGCGGAGCTGCGTGCCGCCGTCTCCCGGCTCCGCCGTGAACTCGCGGGCCATCGTGCCGAGTTCACCGACCGGGGCATCGCCGAGGACGAACTCGCCGCGCTGGACGCGATGGCCGTCAGCGGTGTCCCGGAGGTACGGCGGCTGCGCCGCTCCCTGCTCCTGATCGCCGGCTCGATCGGCTCGGTCAGCGCCCTCGCGAACGGCCTCGCGAGCGTCCGCCAGGCGGTCGAACTCTTCGGCGAGCCGCCGCGCGAGGTCTGACGGGGTCTGACCGGGCCTGACGGGTTCTGACGGGAAAACCGGGTGCGCGGCGGCCGCCCGTGGCCCTACCCTCCCGGGTCATGGCGCATGACGACGACTACTTCGGAGCGGACGTCGCGGCGGGCTACGACGCCGGCTCGGCGGACATGTTCCGGCCCGAGGCGGTCGACCCGCCCGTCGACCTACTGAGCGGACTCGCCGGGGACGGACCCGCGCTCGAGTTCGGCATCGGCACCGGCCGCCTCGCGCTGCCCCTGGCCCGACGCGGCGTCCGGGTGCACGGCATCGACCTCTCGCGGGCGATGGTGGAGCAGCTGCGTGCCAAGCCGGGCGGTGCGGACCTCGGCGTCACGATCGGGGACTTCGCGACCACCCGCGTCACGGGCGCGGGCACCTTCACCACCGCGTACCTCGTCTACAACACCATCAACAACCTGACCACGCAGGACGCCCAGGTGGACTGCTTCCGCAACGCCGCCGCCCATCTCGCGCCCGGCGGCACCTTCGTCGTCGAGGTCGGGGTCCCGGAGCTGCGCCTCCTGCCGCCGGGGCAGCGCGCGGTCCCCTTCCACATCGACGCCACCTCGTGGGCCTTCGACACCCTGGACCCCGCCACCCAGGCGATGAGCTCGCACTACGTCACGATCACCGACGGCCGCGCCGAGCACCGGGCCATCCCGTTCCGCTACGTGTGGCCCTCGGAGCTCGACCTGATGGCGCGGCTCGCCGGGATGCGGCTGCGCGACCGGTGGCAGGACTGGGACGGTACCCCGTTCACCGGCGAGAGCGACCGGCACGTGTCGGTGTGGGAGAAGACAGCCTGATCAGGACGGGCGCCTGATCAGGCGCCTGGACGTCGCCGTCGCCACCGCCGCCGTACGGGAGTCCACGCCGAGCTTCGCGAAGATGTGCACCAGGTGGGACTTGACCGTCGCCTGGCTCAGGAAGAGCGCCTTGCTGATCTGCTGGTTCGACAGACCCTCGCCCACCAGCTGGAGCACCTCCAGCTCCCGCTTCGTCAGCGCCTCCGCCGGCGTCCGCATCCGGTCCATCAGCCGGTGCGCCACCGCCGGGGCGAGCGCCGACTGGCCCGCCGCGGCCGTGCGGACCGCCGCCGCCAGCTCCTCGGGCGGCGCGTCCTTCAGCAGATAGCCCGAGGCGCCTGCCTCGACCGCCGCCAGGATGTCCGCGTCCGTGTCGTACGTGGTCAGCACCAGGACCCTCGGCCCACCGGTACGCGCGGTGATCGCCGCCGTCGCCTCCGAGCCGTGCATCCCGGCGCCGAACTGCAGATCCATCAGGACCACGTCCACACCTCCGGCGGCGGCCAGCTCCACCGCCCGCTCGGCGGTGGCCGCCTCCCCGACCACGGTGAAGTCCGGCTCGGTGTCCAGGACCGCGCGCAGCCCGGCCCGTACCACCGGATGGTCGTCGGCCAGCAGAAGACGGATCGTCATGCCGTCACCCCGGCCGTCGGAGGCAGCGGCAGGGGGAGGGACACCGCGACGGCCGTGCCCTGGCCGGGCGCTGACTCCACCGTGAACGTACCGCCCAGCGACTCCGCCCGGGAGCGCATCGCAGGCAGCCCGAAACCGCCCTCCGCCGACGGCGAGAGCAGCGCCGGTTCGAAGCCCTTGCCGTCGTCCACCACGTCCAACGTCACCTCTCCGTCCATGAACGACAGCGTGATCTCGGCGCGCGTCGCCGACGCGTGCCGCACCGTGTTCGCGAGCGCCGACTGCGCGATGCGCAGCAGCGCCACCTCGTACGGCGTCGGCAGCTCCACCGGCCTGCCGCTCACCGTGAGGCGGGCGCGCGGGGAGGCCTCAGGGCCCGGCTCGCACAGCCGTTCCAGGGCCGCCGCCAGCGAGCCGTGCTCCAGGTCCGGCGGCGACAGAGCCCGTACGAACCGCCGCGCCTCCGCCAGGTTGTCCTGCGCCGCCCGCCGGGCCGCCTCGATGTGCCCGGCGGCCGGCGAGCCGTCCGGCAGCGCGCGCTCGGCCGCCCGCAGCAGCAGCTGGATCGAGGACAGCCCCTGCGCGAGCGTGTCGTGGATCTCCCGGGCCAGACGTTCGCGCTCCGCGAGCGTGCCCGCGTGCCGCTCGGCCGCCGCCAGTTCCGCGCGGGTCTCGATCAGCTCCTCCACCATCCGCCTGCGCCGCTCGCTCTCCCGGTACAGCGCCTGATAGCCGAGGACCGTCGCCACGGCCACCGCCGCGCCGAGCAGGGGCCCGATGAAGACGCCCGGGTTCAGCGCCGCGCCATGGCGTACGTACGACAGGATCGCCGCGACCGCCGTCAGGGCCACGGACGGCAGCGCCCAGCGGGCCGGCAGCAGGTGCAGCTGGAGGAAGTACAGCGGGAACGCCACCCACAGCCCTTCGGGCGTGGCCCAGAGCAGCCCCAGCCAGCACGCGCACAGGGCGGCCAGCCAGAGCGCGGCGGCCCGCTGCGAGTCCCGTACGGAGGGCAGGGCGGACCCGGCCGCGTACACCGCGCCCGTCACCGCCGCGAGCGCGACCCCGGCCCCGGAGTCCGCCCGGAGGGCGGCGAGCGCCAGCAGGCCCGCCATCAGCAGATGAAGACAGAGACGCAGTGCGCGCAGGGCAGGGGTGAGGGAACGCGGATCCATGGTCCGTCCAGCGTAGGCGGGGGCAGACGATCCGGACTCAACCAAAAGATTGATCGAGGAGCCATCCGTGGCGCGATGCCGGGGGCAGCCGGGGCCGGGAAAGCTGGTCGGCATGTTCGTGGCATGGAGAGACCTGAGATTCGCCAAGGGGCGATTCACCCTGATGGGCGCGGTGATCGTGCTGATCACCCTGCTCGTCGGACTGCTGTCCGGGCTGACCGCCGGACTCGCCCGCGAGAACATCTCGGCGATCACCGGTCTCCCGGCGGACCGGCTCGCCTTCGCCGCCCCGCCGTCAGGCCGGTCGGTCTCCTTCACCAACTCGACGGTGACGGAGGGGCAGTGGCGGCGGTGGGCGGAGCGGCCCGGCGTCACGAGCGCACAGCCGCTGGCCATCCGTACGCTCAACGGCGCCGCGGGGGACCGTACGGTCGCCGTCTCCGCCTTCGGTACGGAACCGTCGGCGGCCCTCGCGCCCGAGAGCCGGAAGCTGGGGCCCGGGCGGGTCGTCCTCTCCGAGTCGGCGGCCGAGGAGCTGGGCGTCGGGGTGGGCGGCTCCGTACGGCTCGGTCCGCTGGAGGCCCGGGTGGCGGCGGTCGCGGGAGATGCGTCCTACAGCCACACCCCGGTCGTCTGGACCTCGCTCGACGACTGGCAGAAGCTCGGGCACAACGGCACGACGCCTGAGGAGCAGGCGACGGTCATCGCGCTGAGGGTGGCGGGGGATGCCGACCTGGGTGCGGGCGACGCGGCCCTTGCCACGGAGTCGCGGACGGTCGACGAGGCGCTCACGGCCATAGGGTCCTACCAGGCCGAGAACGGTTCGCTGCAGCTGATGCGGGGGTTCCTGTTCGCCATCTCCGCGCTGGTCATAGGGGCCTTCTTCACCGTGTGGACGATCCAGCGGAGCGGTGACGTGGCGGTGCTGAAGGCGCTGGGCGCGTCGACCCCGTACTTGCTGCGGGACGCGCTCGGGCAGGCGGTGCTGATGCTCGGCGCCGGGACGCTGTTCGGTACGGCCCTGGCGGTCGGGGCGGGGGTGCTGATCAGTGGTGGGAACGTGCCGTTCGTGCTGGAGCCGCTGACCGTGCTCGGCCCGGCGGCCGTGATGATCGTTCTGGGCGTCCTCGGCGCCGCCCTGTCCATCCGGCGGATCACCGCCGTCGACCCCCTGACAGCGCTCGGGAGCGCCCGATGACTCTGCTGCTGGACGATGTGACGTTGACGTACCCCGACGGCGACGGGCGCCTGACCGCGCTCGACGCGGTCTCCCTGGAGGTCCCGGCCGGCCGCCTCACGGCGGTAGTCGGGCCCTCGGGCTCCGGCAAGTCCAGCCTGCTCGCGGTCGCGGCGACGCTGGTGACGCCGGACCGGGGGCGGGTGGTGGTGGCCGGTACGGAGACGGGGTCGCTGGATCGGGCGGGCCGGGCGGCGCTGCGGCGGTCGCGGATCGGGATCGTGTTCCAGCAGCCGAACCTGCTGCCGTCGCTGACGGCGGCGGAGCAGGTGCAGGTGATGGGGCATCTGTCGGGCGCGAAGCCGAGGTCGGTACGGGACCGGGCGCTGGCTCTGCTGGACGCGGTGGGCCTCGCGGACGAGGCCGAGCGGCGGCCGCATCAGCTGTCCGGGGGCCAGCGCCAGCGGGTCAACATCGCGCGGGCCCTGATGAACGAGCCGTCCGTGCTGCTGGTCGACGAGCCCACGAGCGCGCTCGACCACGAGCGGGGGGCGGCGATCGTCGCCCTGCTGGCGGGCCTGACGCGGGACCGGGGGACGGCGACGGTCCTGGTCACTCACGACCGCACGCACGCGACGCGCGCGGACGCGGTGGTCCTGGTCGAGGACGGCCGCATCAGGACGAGCCCCGCGTCCTGACCCGGTTGTGGGCAATCGCCCCAGCGGAACGATTGCCCACAACGGGGGCCGGGCCCTACGCCTGGCCGTTCGCCGCCGTGTTCGCGAGGGCCGTCGAGAGGTCCTGGGCGACCTCCTGGAGGATCGGGACGATCTTCTCCGTGGCCGACTCCGTGACACGCCCCGCCGGGCCCGAGATCGAGATCGCCGCCGCCGTGGGCGAGTTGGGGACCGACACCGCGAGGCACCGGACTCCTATCTCCTGCTCGTTGTCGTCGACCGCGTACCCCGCGTCCCGCACCGCGGCCAGCGCGTCCAGGAAACCTTCCGGCGTGGTGATCGTCTTCTCGGTCGCCGCCGGCATGCCCGTACGGGCGAGCAGCGCGCGGACCTCGTCCGCCGGGGTGTACGCGAGGAGCGCCTTGCCCACACCCGTGGAGTGCGGCAGCACCCGCCGGCCGACCTCGGTGAACATCCGCATCGAGTGCTTGGACGGCACCTGTGCGACGTACACGATCTCGTCGCCGTCGAGCAGCGCCATGTTCGCGGTCTCGCCGGTCTCCTCGACGAGCCGCGCCAGGTACGGTCGCGCCCACGTGCCGAGCAGCCGGGACGCGGACTCGCCGAGCCGGATCAGGCGGGGGCCGAGCGCGTACCGGCGGTTGGGCTGCTGGCGTACGTAGCCGCAGGCCACGAGCGTGCGCATCAGGCGGTGGATGGTCGGCAGCGGCAGTCCGCTGCTCGCGGAGAGTTCGCTCAGCCCGACCTCGCCCCCGGCGTCGGCCATCCGCTCCAGAAGGTCGAAGGCACGCTCGAGGGACTGGACGCCACCGCTCGCGGCGGCGGGCTTGGCGGCGTCGGTGGTGCTGGCGCTGGACGTCGGCACGTCAAGGTCCTTTCGGGGCAGGCGGGCAAGGCAGCAGCCTACCGGGCCGTCCGCCCGGACACACGGCCCCGGCCCCGGCGTACGGGCCGGTCAGGGGGGTGTTTGTCCGGTGTCGGCAGGCGCCCGGCGGCATCCGTCTCCGCCCCGCATGTGCGGAGCTACGTTCTACTGTACGAAATTTCCATTCCACTTCATGGAAACGTCCAAGCGGGGCGCCGAGTGGGGCGGTCAACCGCGTCATGCTGGAAGTGTGCCCTTGACGACATGTCGTCCTGAGTGAAGACTCCTTCAACAGTTCGTTGAAATTCTTGCTGGAAGGGGTACGGGTGGACGTCAACCTGGTACTGCGCTCGACTCGCGTGATCACCCCGGAGGGGACGCGGGCCGCGTCGATCGCCGTCTCCGGCGGGACCATCGCCGGTGTGCTGCCGTACGACGCCGAGGTACCGGCCGGCGCCCGGCTGGAGGACGTCGGCGACGACGTCGTACTCCCCGGGCTCGTCGACACCCACGTGCACGTGAACGACCCCGGCCGCACGGAGTGGGAGGGCTTCTGGACCGCCACCCGCGCCGCCGCCGCCGGTGGCATCACCACGCTCCTCGACATGCCGCTCAACTCGCTCCCGCCCACCACCACGGTCGACCACCTGCGGATCAAGCAGGACGTCGCCCGCACCAAGGCGCACATCGACGTCGGCTTCTGGGGCGGCGCGCTGCCGGACAACGTCAAGGACCTGCGCCCGCTGTACGACGCCGGGGTCTTCGGCTTCAAGTGCTTCCTGTCGCCGTCCGGCGTGGACGAGTTCCCCGAGCTGGACCAGGAGCAGCTGGCCGCCTCGCTCGCCGAGATCGCCGGCTTCGACGGCCTGATGATCGTGCACGCCGAGGACCCGCACCACCTGGCCGCCGCCCCGCAGAAGAAGGGGGAGAAGTACGCCGACTTCCTCGCCTCCCGCCCGCGCGACGCCGAGAACACGGCCATCGAGAACCTGATCAACCAGGCCCGCCGCCTCAACGCCCGCGTCCACGTGCTGCACCTCTCCTCCTCCGACGCGCTGCCGCTGATCCGCGCCGCCAAGGCCGAGGGCGTCAAGATCACGGTCGAGTCCTGCCCGCACTTCCTCACCCTCACGGCCGAGGAGGTCCCGGACGGCGCCACCGAGTTCAAGTGCTGCCCGCCGATCCGCGAGGCCTCGAACCAGGACGCGCTCTGGGAGGGCCTGGCCGACGGGACGATCGACTGCATCGTCTCCGACCACTCGCCCTCCACCGCCGACCTCAAGACCCCGGACTTCGCCTCCGCCTGGGGCGGCATCTCCTCCCTCCAGCTCGGCCTGCCGGCCATCTGGACCGAGGCCCGCCGCCGTGGCCGGACCCTGGAGGACGTCGTCCGCTGGATGTCCGCCGGCCCCGCCCGCCTCGCGGGCCTGGACAGCAAGGGTGCGATCGAGGCCGGCCGCGACGCCGACTTCGCCGTCGTCGACCCGGAGGCGACCTTCACCGTCGACCCGGCCGACCTCGAGCACCGTAACCGCGTCACGGCCTACGCCGGCAAGACGCTGCACGGCGTCGTGACGTCCACCTGGCTGCGCGGAGAGCGCATCGCCGACCGCGGCACCCTCGCCGAGCCCACCGGCCGCCTCCTCGAAAGGACCAACCGACCGTGACCGGTCTGCATTCATCTCCACCGGCCTCCTTCACCGGCGACGCCAGCCCCTTCGGCGGCGGCGACCCGTACGCCGACTACCGCACCGCGGACTTCCCCTTCACGCAGTACGCGGACCTGGCCGACCGGCGCCTCGGCGCGGGCGTGATCGCCGCCAACGACGAGTTCTTCGCCGAGCGCGAGAACATGCTGAAGCCCGAGGCCGCCGAGTTCGACCCCGAGCACTTCGGCCACAAGGGCAAGATCATGGACGGCTGGGAGACCCGCCGCCGCCGTGGCATCTCCGCCCAGCAGCCGCACCCGACCGCCGACGACCACGACTGGGCGCTCGTCCGGCTCGGCGCCCCCGGCGTCGTACGCGGGATCGTCGTCGACACCGCGCACTTCCGCGGCAACTACCCGCAGGCCGTCTCCGTGGAGGCCGCCTCGGTCGCCGGCTCCCCGTCGCCCGAGGAGCTCCTCGCGGACGACGTGAAGTGGACGACGCTCGTCCCGCGCACCGCGATCGGCGGCCACGCGGCGAACGGCTTCGCCGTCGACGTCGAGCAGCGCTTCACGCACCTGCGCGTCAACCAGCACCCGGACGGCGGCATCGCCCGCCTGCGGGTGTACGGGGAGGTGGCCCCGGACCCGCGCTGGCTGGCCGTCCTCGGCACCTTCGACCTCGCGGCGCTGGAGAACGGCGGCCAGGTCGAGGACGCCTCCGACCGCTTCTACTCCCCGGCCACCAACACCATCCAGCCGGGCCGCTCCCGCAAGATGGACGACGGCTGGGAGACTCGCCGCCGCCGCGACAAGGGCAACGACTGGATCCGCTACAGCCTGGCCGCCGAGTCCGAGATCCGCGCGGTCGAGATCGACACCGCGTACCTCAAGGGCAACAGCGCGGGCTGGGCGGCGCTCTCCGTGGCCGCCGAGGGCTCCGAGGACTGGACCGAGATCCTGCCCCGGACCCGGCTCCAGCCGGATACCAACCACCGCTTCGTGCTCGACGCCCCGGCGGTCGGCTCGCGGATCCGGATCGACATCTACCCCGACGGCGGGATCTCCCGCCTCCGCCTCTTCGGTTCGCTCACCGAGGAGGGCGCGGCGCGCCTGACGGCCCGCCACCAGGAACTGGGCGGGTAACGACACCCCGCCCGGCCCGCGAGGGCGCACCGACCGACAGCACCGGTGCGCCCTCGCGCCTTTACGTACCTTGCCTTCGGCGGGGTTACGCCGCGTGGCCGCCGTCCACGGAGAACTCCGCGCCCGTCACGTACGCCGCGTCCGGGCCCGCCAGGAAGGCCACCATCGCGGCGACCTCCTCCGCCGTGCCGAAGCGGCCCAGTGCCGTCATCTCCGCCTGTCCCTGCGCGAACGGACCGTCCGCCGGGTTCATCTCGGTGTCGATCGGGCCGGGGTGGACGACGTTGGCGTTGATGCCGCGTCCGCCCAGCTCCCGTGCGAGGGACTTGGTCAGGCCGATCAGGGCCGACTTGCTCGTCGCGTAGAGCGTGCCGCCGGGGCCCGGGACACGGGCCGTCATGCAGGTGCCGATCGTGACGATCCGCCCGCCCTCGTGCATCCGCGCGGCCGCCGCCTGCGAGGCGAGGAACGCCGCACGCACGTTGACCGCGAGGACCCGGTCGACGTCCGCGAGGGTGAGGGTCTCCAGCGGGCCGAGCACCCCGGCCCCCACACTGTTGACCAGCACGTCCAGCCGGCCGAGCGCGTCCGCCGCCCAGTCCACCGCGCCCGCCGCGTCCCCGGCGTCCGCCGCGTCGGCCCGCAGCATGAACGCCTTGCGCCCGGTCGCCTCGATCCGTGCGGCGACCTCCTTCGCCCGCTCCTCGCTCGCCACGTACGTGAACGCGACGTCCGCGCCCTCCCGGGCCAGCCGCAGCGCCGTGGCGGCGCCGATCCCGCGGCTGCCACCCGTCACCAGAACCGCCTTGCCGTTCATCGTGGACATCCCGAACCTCCGTAAGAAGTGCCAATTGGTTGTTGCGGGTTCAATGAAAGTCGGCGGAGCCGCCTGACGCTGGCGGCAATCGGACACCGTGATCAACCGACCGATCCCGCGACCGAACCGCCGCCGATCAGCCGTCCGATCCCGCGACCGATGGCTTTCGCCGAGCGGTGAGGTCAGAGCTTCTGAGACACGATGGACCGGGGGACACCGCACCCGGCACGGAACCGAAAGGCACCATCATGGGCAAGCTCTCCCTCACCCAGTTCGTCACGCTCGACGGCGTCTACCAGGCGCCCGGCGGCGTCGAAGAGGACCGCAGGGGCGGCTTCGAGCACGGTGGCTGGTCCGTCCCGTTCGGGGACGAGGACTTCGGCGCCTTCGTCAGCGAGGTCTTCACGCGGCCCGCCGCCTTCCTGCTCGGCCGCCAGACGTACGAGATCTTCGCGGGCTACTGGCCGAAGCACGACGACCCCGACGACCCCATCCCCTCCCAGCTCAACGCCCTCCCGAAGTACGTCGTCTCGACCACCCTCAAGACCGCCGACTGGGCCCCCACCACCGTCCTCGGCGGCGACGCCGTCCAGGAGGTCACCGCCCTGAAGGACCGCGTCGACGGCGAGATCCAGATGCACGGCAGCGGCAAGCTCGCCCAGACGCTGATGGCCGCCGACCTCATCGACACGCTCCACCTGCTGGTCTTCCCCGTCGTCCTCGGCACCGGCTTCCGGCTCTTCCCCGACGGCGCCCGGCCCACCGCCTTCCGCAACGCCGGGTCCAGGACCACCAGCACGGGCGTCTCCATCAACACGTACGAGCTGGCCGGCCGCCCCGAGTACGGGACGTACGAGTAGCCGACTCCGTGGCGGAGCGTAGGCCCTCGGTGAGCGAAAGGTGTAGCCACCACCGGCCTTCCCCGGTTACGGTGACCGTCCCGCGTGCGAGCCGCCGAAGTCTCCACCCCGTCCGACGTGTTGGAGCAGGCCCACGATGTCCGCGATCGCCGCCTCCGTACCCCTCCGCGCCCCGCGCCGCGCCTGGCTCACCGACCTTCCGGTGCTCCTCGTCGCCGCCGTCTGGGGCGCCAGCTACCTCGCCGCCAAGGGCATCACCACCACGCACACCGTCGTGGCCGTCCTCGTCCTGCGGTTCGCCGTCGTCCTGCCCGCCCTCGTCGTCGCCGGATGGCGCGGGCTGCGGGCGCTGCGGGCGGCCCAATGGCGCGGCGCGGGACTCCTCGGCCTGATCCTCAGCGGGATCTTCCTCCTGGAGACCTACGGCGTCGTCCACACCTCCGCCACCAACGCGGGCCTGATCATCAGCCTCACCATGATCCTCACGCCGCTCGCCGAGGCCGCCGTCACCAGGACCAGGCCGCCCCGCGCCTTCCTCGCCGCCGCCGGGCTCTCGGTCGCCGGTGTGGTGCTGCTGACCCAGGGCGGCGGCTTCACGACCCCGTCCCCCGGCGACCTGCTGATGCTGCTCGCCGCCCTCGCCCGTACCGTCCACGTCCTGGCCATGGCCAGGATCAAGGCCGTCCAGGACGCCGACGCGCTCTCCCTCACCACCGTCCAACTCGGCTCCGCCGTCGCCGTCTTCGCGCTGCTCGCCACGGTCCCCGGCACCGGCGCGTCGCCCTGGACGGTGGCGCTCGACTTCGGCCCGCGCGAATGGGCCGGACTGCTCTTCCTCTCCGTCTTCTGCACGCTCTTCGCCTTCTTCGTGCAGATGTGGGCCGTCCGCCGCACCTCCCCGTCCCGGGTCAGCCTGCTGCTCGGCACGGAACCGCTCTGGGCCGCCGCCGTCGGCATCGCCCTCGCCGGCGACCGCCCGGGCGCGCTGGGCGTCGCGGGCGCGATCCTGGTCCTGGCGGGCACGAGTTGGGGGCGCCGCGCCGCCGACGAGAGCGCCCGATAGGTTCTTGCGCCATGCGTTCACTGCCGTACGACATAGAATTCCGCGCTCGCGCACGGCGCACCCAGGCCTGGGGACTCGGGCTGCTGACCGTCGCCGGACTGCTGTGGATCTGGTTCGCAGTCGGGATCTTCCTGCCGTACACCACCACCGACGGCCGCGACGACGCCGAGTGCGATTCCCGCTGGAGCTCGGAGTACCTGCACGACGAGGACAGTGACTGCGTCGCCGAACGCGACTGGCCCGAGATGGTCGGCATCCTCGGCGGATCGATCCCCTTCGCGGTGGTCGGCTCCGTCCTCTACGCCGGCGGCTCCGTCTCCCACCGGATGGCCGAGCACCTCGCCGAGGTCACCCGCCTCAACGGGCAGCGGCCATGACATCAGGACGGGCAGCGGCCCTGACCTCAGGTCCGCCGGCTGGTGTCCGCGATCATCACGATCACGAACCCGAGCACCGCGATCACGATGTTCGCGAACAGTGCCCGGTCCGCCAGGAACCAGACGTTCTCCGTGAGGGCCCGGGTGAACCCCATGAACGGGAACCAGCCGGTCAACTCGCGCAGCACCCCCGCGATGCCGCCGACCAGGATCACACCGCCCACGAACTCCAGGAACTTCTTCATGGGCCGATCCTGACGCCCGGGGCCGCCCGCCCGCGTCGGCCACCAGGCCAGACCGGGTGCTACCGAAGTCGCCTCCCGCGCGACTTTGGTCGCTTCCGGCGGCTCCGGACCGGCTCCACGCCCCTGACGTGCGTACTTTGGTGGGTATGACACGTCCCGACCCCTACGCCTGGCTGCTGCCCTCGGCCTTGGCCGACCCCGCCGCCACCGGCGCCTCCGGGCGTCGCAGGCCGCGGCGGACCGTACGGGACTGGGTCGTCGACACCTCGCTCTTCCTCTGCGCCGTCTTCGTCGGCCTCCTGGCCGCCGAGGCCGTCGACCAGTACAACAGCGAGACCGTCGCCTTCGCGGACCAGCTCGTCGGCGCGGCCGCCTGCTGCGCCCTCTGGCTCCGCCGCCGCTGGCCCGTCGGCCTCGCCGTCGTGCTCTCCCTCCTGAGCGTCGTCGCGCCGGTCGCCGGCGGCGCCTTCCTGGTGAGCCTGTTCAGCGTCGCCGTCCGCAAGCCCTTCCGCGAGATCGTCTGGATCGGCGCGCTGGCCGCCGTCTGCTCCGTCGCCCAGGTCTTCGTACGGCCCGACCCCTCCACCGGAGCGCCGCTCGGGATCGCCATCGGCCTGATCCTGATCCTGCTGATGACCGCCTGGGGGATGCTCGTACGCTCCCGGCGCCAGCTCGTCGAGGCGCTGCGCGAACGGGCCCGGCGCGCCGAGGCCGAGGCCGAACTCCGCGCCGAGCAGGCCCAGCGGCTCGCCCGGGAGGCCATCGCCCGCGAGATGCACGACGTCCTCGCCCACCGCCTCACCCTGCTCAGCGTGCACGCAGGCGCCCTGGAGTTCCGCCCCGACGCCCCGCCCGAGCAGGTCGCCCGAGCGGCAGGTGTGATCCGGGACAGTGCTCACGAGGCGCTCCAGGACCTCCGCGAGATCATCGGGGTCCTGCGCGCGCCCGGCGAGGGCGGCGAGGGCGACCGCCCCCAGCCCACCCTGGCCACCCTCGACGAACTCGTCGCCGAGTCCCGGGCCGCCGGGGCCAAGGTCGTCCTCGACACCACCGTCGACGACCCGGCCGCCGTCCCCGCCGCCACCGGGCGCACCGTCTACCGGATCGCGCAGGAGGGCCTCACCAACGCGCGTAAGCACGCCCCGGGCACCGAGGTCACCGTCACCGTGCGCGGCCGCCCCGGCGACGGACTGACCGTCGACATCCGCAACCCCGCCCCCACCGGCGAGGTCCCGCACGTCCCCGGCTCCGGCCAGGGCCTCATCGGGCTCACCGAGCGGGCCACCCTCGCCGGCGGGCGCCTCGACCACGGACCGGCCCCCGACGGCGGCTTCGCCCTCCACGCCTGGCTACCGTGGCCCTCATGACCATCCGGCTGCTCATCGTCGACGACGACCCCCTGGTCCGCGCGGGACTCACCCTGATGCTCGGCGGCGCCGACGACATCGAGATCGTCGGCGAGGGGACCGACGGCCGGGACGTCCCCGACCTCGTCGACCGGCTCGCCCCCGACGTGGTCCTGATGGACATCCGGATGCCGTACGTCGACGGCCTCACCGCCACCGAACGGCTGCGCGCCCGCCCCGACGCGCCCCAGGTCGTCGTCCTCACCACCTTCCACGCCGACGAACAGGTGCTGCGCGCCCTGCGGGCCGGCGCGGCCGGTTTCGTCCTCAAGGACACCCCGCCCGCCGAGATCGTGGCCTCCGTACGCCGGGTCGCGTCCGGCGACCCCGTACTCTCCCCGGCTGTCACCCGCCAGCTGATGACGCATGTCGCCGGCCACCAGGAGCAGCCGCGGCGCGGCACCGCCGGCGACCGCCTCGCCCAACTCGCCGAGCGGGAACGCGAGGTCGCGGTCGCCGTCGGACGGGGTCAGTCCAACGCCGAGATCGCCGCCGCCCTGTATCTGAGCGTGCCGACAGTCAAGACCCACGTCTCGCGGATTCTGGCCAAACTCGGCCTCAACAACCGTGTCCAGATCGCGCTGCTCGTCCACGACGCGGGCCTCCTGGACGAGGACGGCGGATAGCCGCGATCCAGGGGGTGTCTTGCCGATCATGCCGGGCTCGCGACGGCCTGATCGGCAAGACACCCCCTAGGCTGGTGCGATGTCCGTCATCGATCTGGGGGAGTACGGCGCGGACTTCACCGCGAACCCGTATCCCTACTACGCCGAGCTCCGCGAGAGCGGTCCCGTCCACCACGTCCGGATGCCCGACGGCTGGGAGTTCTGGCTCGTCGTCGGCCACGAGGAGGGGCGGGCCGCACTCACCGACCCCCGGCTGGTCAAGTCGCCGTCCGTGATCGGCTTCGTCCCCGTCGACGAAGAGGTCATCGGCCCCAACCTGCTCGCCGTCGACCCACCGGACCACACCCGGCTGCGCAAGCTCGTCGCCCGGGAGTTCACCGCCCGCCGGGTGGAGGCCCTGCGCCCCCGTGTCCAGGAGCTCGCCGACGAACTCGCCGACGCGATGGCGCCGTCCGGCCGCGCCGACCTCGTGGACGCCTTCGCCTTCCCGCTGCCCATCACCGTCATCTGCGAGCTGCTCGGAGTCCCGGCGGCCGACCGGGACTCCTTCCACGTCTGGTCGAACGAGCTGGTCGCACCGACCGGTGGAACACCCGAGCGGGAGGTCGTCGAGGGCTTCGGCGCCTACCTCGACGCGCTCATCGAGGACAAGCGGGCCGCGGGGCCCTCGGACGACCTGCTGTCCGCGCTGATCGCCACCCGCGCCGAGGACGGCGACCGGCTCTCCCTGCCCGAACTGCGGGCTATGGCCTACCTGTTGCTCATCGCCGGGCACGAGACCACCGTCAACCTGATCTCCAACACCATGCGGGCGCTCTTCGCCCACCCGGACCAACTCGCCGACCTGCGGGCCGACTTCGGACTCCTCGACGGGGCCGTCGAGGAAGGACTGCGCTACGACGGTCCGGTGGAGACCAGCACCTTCCGGATCGCCAAGGAGTCGACCACCGTCGGGGGCACCG
The DNA here is from genome assembly GCF_032436795.1 of Streptomyces sp. P9(2023). Taxonomy (NCBI): domain Bacteria; kingdom Bacillati; phylum Actinomycetota; class Actinomycetes; order Kitasatosporales; family Streptomycetaceae; genus Streptomyces; species Streptomyces sp. P9(2023). Next base: position 22,668 of record NZ_JAUPWM010000029.1, on the reverse strand, counting down.
AGATCCCCGCCCTGGCGCCGGTCTTCGTCTCCCTCGCGGGCGCCGACCGCGACCCGAGGCGCTTCCCCGAACCGGACCGTTTCGACATCCGCCGCGAACCGCGCGGGCATCTCGCCTTCGGGCACGGCCTCCACTACTGTCTCGGGGCGCCGCTCGCCCGGCTTGAGGGCACCATCGCGATCCGGACACTCCTGGAGCGTTTCCCGCGGCTGGAACTCGACCCCGGCGCCGCTCCCTGGGAGTGGATGCCCGGCCTGCTCATCCGCGGCGTGCGCCGCCTTCCCGTCAGGTGGTGACCCGATGACCGCACCCACCCCGGACTTCGACCTCGGCCAGGCGCAGAAGGTCCTGGACGCCCAGCCGTTCAGCCGGCTCCTCGGCGCCCGGATCACCGCCTTCGGCGACAGCGGCGCCACCCTGGAGGTCGACCTCCGTGAGGAGCTCCACCAGCAGAACGGCTTCGCCCACGGCGGTGTGCTCTCGTACGCCGCCGACAACGCGCTGACCTTCGCGGCCGGCGCCGCCCTGGGCCCGGCCGTCCTGACGGCAGGCTTCTCCATCCAGTACGTCCGCCCGGCCGTCGGCGTCACCCTGCGCGCCCGCGCCTCGGTCGTCCACGCCGGGCGCCGGCAGGCGGTCGTCCGGTGCGACCTGCTGACCGTGGACGGTGAGGGCGCGGAGACCCTGTGCGCGGTCGCGCAGGGGACGGTGCTCGCGGCGACGGGCTGAGGGTCCCGCGTACGACGCCGTGCCAGGTCCGCCCGGCCGCCCGGTCACCCCGCCTACGACGGGATCTCGTCCAGGCGGACCGGGCGGCCCTCGCGCCGCGAGAGCTCGCACGCCTCGGCGATCCGGAGCGCCTCCAGGGCCTCCCGCCCGTCGCAGGGGTTCGCCGCCTCGCCGCGCACCAGCCGTACGAACGCGTCCAGTTCGGCCTCGTACGCCGGAGCGAACCGTTCCAGGAAGCCCGTCCACGGCTTGACCGGGGCCGCGGGCCCCGACGGCTCCACCGAGGTGAGCGGGGTCCGGTCGTCCAGACCGACGGCGATCTGGTCCCGCTCGCCCGCCAGCTCCATCCGTACGTCGTACCCGGCGCCGTTGCACCGGGTGGCCGTGGCCGTCGCCAGCGTGCCGTCGTCCAGCGTGAGCACCGCCGCCGCCGTGTCCACATCGTCGGCCTCCCGGAACATCGCGGGGCCCGCGTCCGAGCCGGTGGCGTACACCTGGACGACCTCGCGCCCGGTCACCCAGCGCAGTATGTCGACGTCGTGCACCAGGCAGTCCCGGAACAGGCCACCCGAGAGCGGCAGGTACGCGGCGGGCGGCGGGGCCGGGTCCGAGGTCGCCGCCCGTACGGTGTGCAGCCGGCCGAGCCGCCCGGACCGCACCGCCTCGCGGGCCGCCACGTACCCGGCGTCGAAGCGGCGCATGAACCCGAGCTGGAGCTCCGTACCCGCGGCCTCGACGGCCCGCAGCGCGCCGAGCGTGCCCGGCACGTCCAGGGCGATGGGCTTCTCGCAGAAGGCCGGGAGCCCCGCGCCCGCCACGCGGGCGATCAGCTCGGCGTGGGCGGCGGTGGCGGAGGCGATGACGACGGCGTCGAGGGCGTGGTGCTCCAGGAGGGCGTCGACGGTCGGCGCCACCTCCGCGCGGAGCGCCCCGCCGACCCGCGCCGCCCGGTCGGCGTCCGCGTCCGCCACGACCAGCGCCTCCACCTCCGGGTGGCGGGCGAGCGCGCCCGCGTGGAAGGCACCGATACGACCCGTTCCGATCAGTCCGATACGCATGGCCCCAAGGTGGTGCCGGACCGGGACCGTGTCAAGGATTTGTCAGGACAATCGGACTTCACCACTTCCTGTCATCATCTCCTCGGGCTACGCTCCCGTCCGTGTCCAAGCCGCCGCCGTCCGCCGAGCCGCCACCCCTCCCCACCGAGCCGCAGCCCCTCTCCGTGGACCGAACCAGCCCGGTGCCGCTCTACTACCAGCTCGCCCGGCAGCTGGAGGCGGCCATCGAGAACGGCGCCCTGGCCCCCGGCAGCCTGCTCGGCAACGAGATCGACCTCGCCACCCGGCTCGGCCTGTCCCGGCCCACCGTCCGGCAGGCCATCCAGTCCCTGGTCGACAAGGGCCTCCTGGTCCGCCGGCGCGGCGTCGGCACCCAGGTCGTGCACAGCCAGGTCCGTCGCCCGCTGGAGCTGAGCAGCCTCTACGACGACCTGGAGGCGGCCGGCCAGCGACCCGCCACCCGGGTCCTCGTCGACCGCGTCGAACCCGCCGCCGGCCCGGTCGCGGCCGCCCTCGGCGTACCGGAGGGCAGCGAGGTGCGGTACGTGGAGCGGCTGCGGACCGCGCACGACGAGCCCATGGCGTACCTGCGCAACCACCTCCCGGCCGGGCTGCTCGACCTGAACCCCGGGCGATTGGAGACCACCGGCCTCTACCGCCTCATGCGCGGTGCCGGTATCACTCTGCACAGCGCCCGCCAGACGGTCGGCGCCCGCGCCGCCACGGCCGCGGAGGCCGAGCTGCTCGCCGAGAAGGAGGGGGCGCCGCTGCTCACGATGGAACGCACCACCTTCGACGACACCGGCCGGGCCGTCGAGTACGGATCCCATCTCTACCGGGCCTCGCGCTACGCCTTCGAGTTCCAGCTGCTGGTCCGTCCGTAGTCGTACGTATGACCCACTGACGACCGAGCGACCCCCATGACCGATACTGCAATGCACGCAGAAGGACATAAAGGAGGGCACGGCCTCGTGACCAGGCTTCGGACAGGAGGGGTACGGGCCGCAGTCGGCGCCGTGCTCGCGGTGGCGCTCACCGCCGCACTCGCGGGGTGCAGCAGCACCGGCGGGAAGCGCGCGGAGGACGCCCGCAAGGCGGCCGCGGCCCAGGGGAAGGCGGCCGTGAACACCCCCCGGTGGACCTTCGCGATGGTGACCCACTCGGGCGACGGCGACACCTTCTGGGACATCGTCCAGAACGGCGCCGAGCAGGCCGCCGTCAAGGACAACATCAACTTCCTCTACGCCCACAGCGACGAGGCGCAGCAGCAGGCGCAGCTGATCGACTCGTACATCGCGAAGGGCGTCGACGGACTCATCGTCACGCTCGCCAAGCCCGACGCGATGAAGGCGGCCGTCGACAAGGCGGTCAAGGCCGGCATCCCGGTGATCACCGTGAACTCCGGCTCCGAGCAGTCCAAGGCCTTCGGGGCGCTCACCCACATCGGTCAGGACGAGACCGTCGCGGGCGAGGCCGTCGGCGACGAGCTGGACACGCGCGGGAAGAAGAAGGCCCTGTGCGTCCTGCACGAGCAGGGCAACGTCGGCCACGAGCAGCGCTGCGCCGGAGCGAAGAAGACCTTCGACGGCGAGATGGCGAACCTGTACGTCGACGGCACCAACATGCCCGACGTCCAGGCCTCCATCGAGGCCAAGCTCCAGTCGGACCCCGAGATCGACTCCGTGGTCACCCTCGGCGCGCCCTTCGCGGACGCCGCCGTCCAGGCGAAGGAGAACGCGGGCTCGCGGGCCGAGATCGACACCTTCGACCTGAACGCCAAGGTCGCCACCGCGCTCGCCGCGGGCACCCTCGGCTTCGCCGTGGACCAGCAGCCCTACCTCCAGGGCTACGAGGCCGTCGACCTGCTCTGGCTGTACAAGTACAACGCCGATGTCCTCGGCGGCGGCAAGCCGGTCCTCACCGGGCCGCAGATCATCACCAAGGACGACGCCGCCGCGCTGAAGGGCTACGCGGAGCGGGGCACCCGATGAGCGCGAGCGCGCCCACGGGGAACGGTCTCGACCACGTGGACGAGCGGCTGCTGCGCACCTCGCCGCTGAAGAAGCTGCTGGCCCGGCCCGAGCTCGGCTCGGTCGTCGGCGCGGCCGCGGTCTTCGTCTTCTTCGCGATCGTGGCGGACAGCTTCCTGCGCGCCGCCAGCCTGGGCACGGTCCTCTACGCGGCCTCCACCATCGGGATCATGGCGGTGCCGGTCGCGCTCCTGATGATCGGCGGCGAGTTCGACCTGTCGGCCGGTGTGATGGTCACGACCTCGGCGCTGATCTCCTCGATGTTCAGCTACCAGATGACCGCGAACGTCTGGGTCGGCGTCGGTGTCTCGCTGCTGGTCACCCTCGCCATCGGCGTCTTCAACGGCTTCATGCTCACCCGCACCAAGCTGCCGAGCTTCATCATCACCCTCGGCACCTTCCTGATGCTGACCGGTCTGAACCTCGGCTTCACCAAGCTGATCAGCGGCACGGTGTCCACGAAGTCGATCGCCGACATGGAGGGCTTCCCCTCGGCGAAGAAGCTGTTCGCCTCGCAGCTGACCATCGGAGGCGTCGACCTCAAGGTCACCATCCTGTGGTGGATCGGCCTGGTCGCGCTCGCCACCTGGATCCTGCTGCGCACCCGCTTCGGCAACTGGATCTTCGCCGTCGGCGGCGGCGCCGACGCGGCCCGCGCGGTCGGCGTCCCGGTCTACCGGACCAAGATCGGCCTCTACATGGGCGTGGCCTTCTGCGCCTGGATCTCCGGCCAGCACCTGCTCTTCTCCTTCGACGTCGTCCAGTCGGGCGAAGGCGTCGGGAACGAGCTGATCTACATCATCGCGGCCGTCATCGGCGGCTGCCTGATCACCGGCGGCTACGGCTCCGCCATCGGCTCGGCGGTCGGCGCGTTCATCTTCGGGATGACCAGCAAGGGCATCGTGTACGCGGAGTGGAACCCGGACTGGTTCAAGTTCTTCCTGGGGGCGATGCTCCTGCTCGCGACGCTGCTGAACGCCTGGATCCGCAGGCGCGTGGAGGCCACGAAATGACCACCGAGACCCCGGCCCAGGGCGCCGCGCCCCTCGTGGAGCTGGACGACGTCAGCAAGTTCTACGGCAACATCCGCGCCCTCGAAGGGGTCTCCCTGGAGGTCCACGCGGGCGAGATCACCTGTGTCCTCGGCGACAACGGCGCCGGCAAGTCCACCCTCATCAAGATCGTCGCGGGGCTGCACCGGCACGACGCAGGCACCTTCCGGATCGAGGGCGAGGACGTCTCCCTGGCCAATCCGCGCGAGGCACTGGGCCGCGGCATCGCCACCGTCTACCAGGACCTGGCCGTCGTCCCGCTGATGCCGGTCTGGCGGAACTTCTTCCTCGGCTCCGAGCCCACCAAGGGTTCGGGCCCCTTCAAGCGCCTCGACGTCGAGCTGATGCGCGAGACGACCCGTACCGAGCTGCTGCGGATGGGCATCGACCTGCGCGACGTCGATCAGCCCATCGGCACCCTCTCGGGCGGCGAGCGCCAGTGCGTGGCCATCGCCCGGGCGGTCCACTTCGGCGCCAAGGTGCTGGTCCTGGACGAGCCGACCGCCGCCCTCGGCGTCAAGCAGTCCGGGGTGGTCCTGAAGTATGTGGCCGCCGCCCGTGACCAGGGCCTCGGCGTGGTCCTCATCACGCACAACCCGCATCACGCCTATCTCGTCGGCGACCGTTTCGTGCTGCTCAAGCGCGGCGTCATGGCGGCCAGCCACACCAAGGACTCGGTCACCCTGGACGAGTTGACCCGGCAGATGGCGGGCGGCAGCGAGCTGGAGGACCTCCGCCACGAACTGGAACGCCCGAATCCTTCGTAGCCGCTCCACTCCGTCGTAACGGCCGTCCGACACCGCACCTGGCAGAATCGAGCCGATGAGTACCTACCGCGACCTCACCAACCGGGGATCCGCCCGGGCCACGGTGCTGCGGACCGTCGGGACCCGGGAGCGACGCTCCCACCTGACCGCGCCCCGGGTGCCCACCGTCGGCATCGACATCGGCGGTACGAAGGTGATGGCGGGTGTCGTCGACGCGGACGGCACCATCCTGGAGAAGATCAAGACCGAGACGCCGGACAAGTCCAAGAGCGCCAAGGTCGTCGAAGACACCATCACCGAGCTGGTCCTGGACCTCTCCGACCGGCACGACGTGCACGCCGTCGGCATCGGCGCCGCCGGCTGGGTCGACGCCGAGCGCGCCACCGTCCTCTTCGCCCCGCACCTCGCCTGGCGCAACGAGCCGCTGCGCGACGCCCTCCAGTCCCGGCTCGCCGTCCCGGTCATGGTCGACAACGACGCCAACACCGCCGCCTGGGCCGAGTGGCGCTTCGGCGCCGGCCGCGGCGAGGACCACCTCGTCATGATCACGCTCGGTACGGGCATCGGCGGCGCGATCCTGGAGGACGGGCGGGTCAAGCGCGGCAAGTACGGGGTGGCCGGCGAGTTCGGTCATATGCAGGTCGTCCCCGGCGGCCACCGCTGCCCCTGCGGCAACCGCGGCTGCTGGGAGCAGTACAGCTCCGGCAACGCGCTGGTCCGCGAGGCCAGGGAACTGGCCGTGGCCGACTCCCCGGTCGCGTACAACATCATCGAGCGGGTCAAGGGCCACGTCCCGGACATCACCGGCCCGCTGATCACGGAGCTGGCGCGGGAGGGCGACGCCATGTGCGTCGAGCTCCTCCAGGACATCGGGCAGTGGCTCGGCGTCGGCATCGCCAACCTCGCCGCCGCCCTCGACCCCTCCTGCTTCGTCATCGGCGGGGGCGTCAGCGCCGCCGACGACCTGCTGATCGGCCCGGCCAGGGACGCCTTCCGGCGCCATCTCACCGGCCGTGGCTACCGCCCCGAGGCCAGGATCGCCAAGGCACAGCTCGGCCCGGAGGCCGGTATGGTCGGCGCCGCCGACCTCGCCCGGCTCGTCGCCCGCCGCTTCCGCCGTGCCAACCGCCGCCGTCTCGAACGCTACGAGCGCTACGAGCGGTACGCCCAGGTCCTCCGGGGCGGCACCGCCACCGACGACCGCCCGTCCACCCGTACCACCCAGGACCCGCCTTCATGACCGTCCCCTCCCCGACCACCTCTCCCGAGCAGGGCGCGAAGCTGCCGGAGGACCGGCGCCACATGATCCGCCGCCGCTGGCTGACGGCGATCATCATCGTGCTGCTCGTCGGCATCCCCGCCGGGTACCTGATGATCTCCGCCGGGCAGAGCCGCGACAGCGGCCGTGACAAGGAGCGCGAGTCCTCGGCGACGGGTCTGGTCGACAACTGGCCCTCGCTGATGAAGCGCCGTATCTACGAGATCCCGATCCCCCCGGGCGCCTCGGACGTGGCCTACTACGAGACCAGCAACTGGAAGACCAGCCGGCTGTACGTCCGGTTCACGACGAGCGCCGGACGGCTCGACGCCTTCCTGAACGATGTCGGCTCCAGCCGCTCCCGGTTGACCCCCGACGAGGTCGCCGTCAGCCACCGCGACGCCGAGATCGTCGGCTGGGACTTCCCGGCGGACCACGTCTGGTCCTCCACCACCGTCACCCGCGCCAAGCCGCGCCCCACGGCGGACATCACCGTCGACCTCACGGACCCGGCGGCCCCCACGGTGTACGTGGTCTCCTCGACGACCCCCTGACCGACGCCCCCTTGACCGACGAAGAGCGGACCGGCGTCTCCCTCCCGCAGACCGCCGAGCGGTGACAGGGGGTCGCAGACCCGGGCGCCCGCGGAAGAGGGCGGTGTGAGAGCGTGCAGGGCGTGAGTGAGACACCGACGAACACCCTGCAATACCGCCTCGACGGGAGAGAAGACGCCCCGGTTCTGGTGCTGGGCCCCTCGCTGGGCACGACCATGCACATGTGGGACCGGCAGATACCCGAGCTCACCCGCCAGTGGCGCGTCGTCCGATTCGACCTGCCCGGCCACGGCGGGGCACCCGCCCGACCCTTCACCTCCGTCGCCGAGCTCGGCGACCGGCTGCTCGCCACCCTCGACGAGCTGGGCATCCAGCGCTTCGGCTACGCGGGCTGCTCCATCGGCGGCGCGGTCGGTCTCGACCTCGCGCTGCGGGCACCCCACCGGGTCGCCTCGCTGGCGCTGATAGCCGCCTCCCCTCGGTTCGGCAGCGCCGACGAGTTCCGCCAGCGCGGGGTGATCGTCCGCACCAACGGCCTCGAACCCATGGCCCGTACGGCACCCGAGCAGTGGTTCACCCCCGCCTTCTGCGGCGCGCAGCCCGCGATCGTCGAGTGGGCCGTGCAGATGGTCCGCACCACCGACCCCGGCTGCTACATCGGCGCCTGCGAGGCGCTCGCCGTCTTCGACGTCCGCGAGGCCCTCGGCCGGATCGGCGTCCCCGCCCTCGTCCTCGTCGGCTCCGACGACCAGGTCACCGGGCCCGCGGAGGCCCGCACCCTGGTCGCCGGGATCGCCGACGCCCGGCTCGCCGTCGTCCCCGGCGCCTCCCACCTCGCCCCCGTCGAGCAGCCGGCCGCCGTCACCGAGCTGCTCACGGACCACTTCGCCGGGATCGTCCACGACACCCAGGCCACGCTGCCCGCGCCGCCCATGCCGCCCGTCTCCGCCTCCGTCGTGCCGGTCGCCGAGATCGCGCCCGCCGAACCGGCCGCCGAGACGGCAGGGCCGCTGCGCCCGGACCCGTACGAGCAGGGCGACAAGCTCCGCCGCGAGATCCTCGGCGACGCCCACGTGGAGCAGGCCGGGACCGACGAGTTCGGCGCCGACCTCCAGGCCCTCGTCACCCGGTACGCCTGGGGCGAGGTGTGGGGCCGGGAGGGGCTGGACCGCCGCACCCGCAGCTGCGTCACCCTCACCGCCCTGATCGCCGGCGGTCACCTGGACGCGCTCGCCGACCACACCCGGGCCGCCCTGCGCAACGGGCTGACGCCCGACGAACTCCGCGAGGTCGTGCTGCAGACCGCCGTCTACTGCGGGCTGCCGGCCGCCGAGAGCGCCTTGCGCGTGGTGGGCCGGGCGATCAAGGAGGAGACCACGCCCCAGGCGTAGGCTGACCGGGACCGGCCCGTTCTGAGGGAGTCCCGTGAAGCTGACGAAGAAGTCGCACGCCTGCGTCCGCCTGCAGAAGGACGGGCGGACGCTCGTCATCGACCCGGGCGGCTTCACCGAGGAGGACGCGTCCGTCGGCGCCGACGCCCTCCTCGTCACCCACGAGCACCCCGACCACTTCGACGAGGACCGGCTGCGCGCCGGCCTGGAGTCCAATCCGGCGGCCGAGGTCTGGACCCTGCGGAGCGTCGCGGACCAGCTCTCGGCCGCCTTCCCGGGCCGCGTCCACACCGTCGGCCACGGCGACACCTTCACCGCGGCCGGCTTCGACGTCCAGGTCCACGGCGAGCTGCACGCGGTGATCCACCCGGACATCCCCCGGGTCACCAACATCGGCTTCCTGGTGGACGGCGCGGTCTTCCACCCGGGCGACGCGCTGACCGTTCCCGACCACCCGGTGGACACCCTGATGCTGCCGGTGATGGCCCCCTGGAACAAGATTTCCGAGGTCATCGAGTACGTACGCGAGGTCAGGCCGCGCCGGGCCATCGACATCCACGACGCCCTGCTCACCGACCTCGCCCGGCCCATCTACGACCGGCAGATCGGCGCGCTCGGCGGCACGGACCACGGCCGGCTGACCCCCGGCGACTCCACGGAGGTCTGACCGCGCCGGGCCGCGCGGACGGTGACTGTCACACCCCGCCGTTAGGCTTGCGCTCATGCGCATCGCGACCTGGAACGTCAATTCGATCACCGCCCGCCTGCCCCGACTCCTGGCCTGGCTGGAGAGCACCGGCACGGACGTGCTGTGCATCCAGGAGACCAAGTGCACCGCCGAGCAGTTCCCCGCCGAGGAGCTGCGCGAGCTGGGATACGAGTCGGTCGTCAACGCAACCGGCCGGTGGAACGGCGTGGCGCTGGTCTCCAAGGTCGGCCTGGAGGACGTGGTCACCGGACTGCCCGGCGGGCCGGACTACGAAGGCGTGCAGGAGCCCCGCGCCATCTCCGCGACCTGCGGCCCGGTCCGCGTCTGGTCGGTGTACGTGCCGAACGGCCGCGAGGTCGCCCACGACCACTACGCGTACAAGCTCCGCTGGCTGGAGGCGCTCCAGGCGGCCGTCGCCGAGGACGCGGCGGCGGCCCGGCCCTTCGCCGTCCTGGGTGACTACAACATCGCGCCCACCGACGACGACGTCTGGGACCGGGCCGTCTTCGAGGGCCAGACGCACGTCACCGAGCCGGAGCGGGCCGCGCTGGCCGGCCTGCGCGAGACGGGCCTCGTGGACGTCGTCCCGCGCCCGCTCAAGTACGACCACCCCTTCACGTACTGGGACTACCGCCAGCTCTGCTTCCCGAAGAACCGGGGCATGCGCATCGACCTGGTGTACGGCAACAAGCCGTTCGCCGACGCGGTCAAGGACAGCTACGTCGACCGCGAGGAGCGCAAGGGGAAGGGCGCGTCCGACCACGCCCCGGTCGTCGTCGACCTGGACGTCTAGGCGTCCCACCCGCCTCGGCGGAAAGCCCGGCGCCCGAACGATCTCCGCGCGCCGGGTGGTGCCACGGGAGGGTGAAATGCGACGCTGTTCGGATGAACATCCCGTTCCTGGGCAATTGGCGCAAGCGGCACGAGACCGATCATTCTCCCCTCGCGGATGCCTTCGACCGCGACCCGGAAGGGGTGGGTGAACTGCTCGCCGAGTGCGAGCTGCTGCGCGCCAGAGTCCAGGACCGCGGGGTGACGCTGGACGACAGCCCCCGCTCGCTCGCCGCCCTCGACCAGCTCCCGCCGCGCTGGCGCGACGACCCCGAGGAGCTGCCCTGGATCGGCAACGACGCGGGCCTCTATCTCGGCACCGTCATCGTGCGGAACGTGCCGGGCGCGAGCTGGCAGGTGTGGCCCGGTGGTCAGCCGGTCGTGCGGCTGGCCTCGGGCCGCGAGATCAACGTGGTCGAGGCCGGGCTCGACTGGGCCATGACCGGATCGCCCGAGCTCTCCCAGGTGTACGGCGAGGCCGCCGAGTTCTGAGCCCCGAGCCCCCGCACCCCCGCATCCGGCGCGTACCGAGACACCCTTTTGCAGTAAATACGGCTTATGCCGGTTTCATGCGTGTCGAGCGTGAAGTCCCTTTTCGGGACGGATAGTTTGCGCTGACCTCGACACAGCTGCGAAGGGGGCAGGGGAGCGTATGGCGGTCGTCGATCCGTTGATCGAGCTGCGTGACGTCAACAAGCACTACGGCACGTTGCACGTCCTTCAGGGCATCAGCCTCACCGTCGGCCGCGGGGAGGTGGTCGTCGTCATCGGGCCCTCGGGCTCGGGCAAGTCGACCCTCTGCCGGGCCATGAACAGGCTGGAGGCCGTCGAGTCGGGCGAGATCATCATCGACGGACAGCCCCTCCCGGAGGAGGGCAAGGCGCTGGCCAAGCTGCGGGCCGAGGTAGGGATGGTCTTCCAGTCCTTCAACCTCTTCGCGCACAAGACCGTCCTCGCCGACGTCGCGCTCGCGCAGATCAAGGTCCGCAGGCGCGGGAAGGAGGAGGCCGACCGGCGTTCGCGGGAGCTCCTCGACCGGGTCGGCCTCGCCGCACACGCCGACAAGTACCCCGGGCAGCTCTCCGGCGGTCAGCAGCTGGGGGTCCCCCCCACCGAAGGTAGGGGGAGCGTCGCGCCGCGCCCTCGCCATGGACCCCAAGGCGCTGCTCCTCGACGAGCCGACCTCCGCCCTCGACCCCGAGATGATCAACGAGGTCCTGGAGGTCATGCAGCAACTCGCCCGCGAGGGCATGAGCATGGTCGTCGTCACCCACGAGATGGGCTTCGCCCGCTCCGCCGCCAACCGGGTCGTCTTCATGGCCGACGGCCGCATCGTCGAGGACCGCACACCCGAGGAGTTCTTCACCAGCCCGCGCAGCGAACGCGCCAAGGACTTCCTGTCCAAGATCCTCAACCACTGAGCGGGGGCGTACACCACACGCACCGTACGCGCCGTCATCTCACCGCCCTCGCGCTGCCCGTCGTCTCGTCGATCGCCCTGGTTGCCTGCGGCAAGGAGGGCAGCCCACCGGTCAAGGGCCCGCAGCCCGACGAACTCCCCGTCCATCAGGTCCAGTCGGCGTTCCAACTGCCCGACTCGCCCACCTGGGAGCGGGCGAAGAAGCGCGGCCACCTCGTCGTCGGAGCCAAGGAGGACCAGCCCTACATGGGCGAGAAGGACCCGGCCACCGGCCGGTACTCCGGCTTCGACATCGAGATCGCCAAGATGCTCTCCGCCTCCCTCGGCTTCGACCCGGCCTCGATCAGCTTCCGGACCATCGCCTCGGCCAACCGCGAAACCGCCCTGCAGAACGGCCAGATCGACTACTACGTCGGCACCCACACCATCAACGACAACCGCAAGAAGCTCGTCGGCTTCGCCGGCCCGTACTACATGGCCGGTCAGTCGCTGCTCGTCCGCACCGACGAGAACGACATCCACGGCCCCCAGGACCTCGACGGCAAACGCGTCTGCTCGGCCGCCGGGTCAACCCCGTACCAGCGGATCGAGAAGGAGTACCCCAAGGCGGAGCTGGTCGCCTACGACACGTACTCCGTCTGCGTCGACAACCTGCTCACGTTCCAGGTCGACGCGGTCACCACCGACGACTCGATCCTCCTGGGCTACGCGGCCAAGGTCCCCGACGAACTCGAGGTCCTCGGCACGCCGTTCTCCCAGGAGCCCTACGGCATCGGCGTCCCGCGCAGCGACAACGCCCTGCGGTTCGCCCTCGACGACGCCCTCGCCGTCCACGAGAGGAACGGCGACTGGAGGAAGGCCTATGACGTGACCCTCGGCCTCTCCGGGGTGCCCGCCCCGCAGCCGCCGCCCATCGACCGCTACCCGGCGAGCTGAGGAGGGAGCGCCCGACATGGACGTCCTGACGGAGAACTTCTCCCTCTACGCCGAAGGCCTCCTCGGCACCGTCGAGATCACCGTCTACGCCTCCGCCCTGGCCCTCGTCCTCGGCTTCGTGATGGCCGCCTTCCGGTCCGCGCCGGCCGGCTCCTTCCGGGTCTTCGGCGCGGTCTGGGTCACCATCCTGCGCAACACCCCGCTCACGCTGCTCTTCTTCGCCGTGATGCTGGGCCTGCCGCGCTTCGGACTCGTGCTCCCCTTCAAGCTGTTCGCCGTCCTCGCGCTCGGTTGCTACACCTTGGCCTTCATCTGCGAGGTGCTGCGATCCGGGATCAACACCGTGCCGCGCGGCCAGGGAGAGGCCTCCCGAAGCCTCGGCATGACGTTCAGTCAGACCCTCAACGCGGTCTTCCTGCCACAGGCGTTCCGCTCCGTCATCCCGCCCATCGGCTCCACCCTGATCGCGCTCGCCAAGAACTCCGCCATCGCCGGGGCGTTCAGCGTCACCGAACTCCTCGGCACCTACAAGACGTTGAGCGAACTCGGCTACGACATCATCTGGACCTTCGTCTGGATCGCCGTCGGATATCTCATCATCACCCTCACCATCAGCGCCCTCTTCAACGTCCTGGAGAAGCGCTGGGGAGTCGCCCGATGACCGAGTCCACCGCCCTCTACGACATTCCCGGACCCCAGACCCGCAAGCGCCATCTGCTCTACGGTGTCGCCTCCACCGTCGTGATCCTCGCCCTGGCCGACTGGATCCTCTCTCTCCTCTTCGACACCGGCCAGTTCACCGCCACCAAGTGGTCGCCCTTCGAATACGTCGGCATCCAGAAGCTGTTGCTCCGGGGCCTCGGGAACACCCTCAAGGCCTTCGCGTACGCCTCGGTGCTCTCGCTCGCGCTCGGCGCCGTCCTCGCGGTCGGAAGGCTCGGTGCTCGCCGAGGTGTTCCGTACCGGGATCAACTCCGTCGGCCGGGGCCAGGGGGAGGCGGCGTACGCGCTCGGGATGCGCAAGACCCAGGTGATGACCTTCGTCCTGGCGCCGCAGGCGCTGCGCGCGATGCTGCCGGCCATCATCAGCCAGTTGGTGGTGGCGCTGAAGGACACCTCGCTCGGATTCCTCATCACGTACGAGGAGTTCCTGCACGCGGGAAAGCTGATCGCGTCGAACCTCGACTACGATCTGCCGTTCATCCCCGTCGTCATGGTCATCTCGCCGATCTGCATCGGGATGTGCGTCCTCCTCTCCTGGTTCGCGACCTGGGTGGCCAGGAGGGAGAAGCGCAGTCCCAAGACACAGGCCGTGGACGTCGCACCGGCCGAACCAGGGACGCTGCTGCCGGGTGGGGGTCCCCCCACGGGGCCGTAGCGGCCGCGCAGTAGCTCGCGGGGAGCCACGCCCGCCCGGCAGCAGCCGGTGATCACTCCGCCCGCAGCGGGACCGACAGGTACGAGGTGTCGGCCGCCGGGGAGGAGAAGGTCAGCTGCGCGCCGGTCGGGTTGTGCTCGATGTAGAGCGGGTCGACGGTGTCGACGACCAGGGCGAGACGGTGGCCCGCGGGCACGTCGTAGGCCGTGGAGAAGAGCTCCAGGTCGACGGTGAACGGGGTGCCGGGAGTCTTGCCGCGGAAGGTGTACGGGGCGTTGCTGACCAGCTTGCCGAGGCCGAGCGGGCCCACGTCGTAGAGGTACGCGACGAGGGTGCCGCTCTCCTTGGTGGAGGTGACCGTGGTGTGCAACTTCGCGGTACCACGCACCTGTTGGGGTGTGGCGTACCGCTCGGACTGCCACACGCCGGCGAAGGAGCGGGGGAGGAGCGGGATCGAGGCGACGGGTGGGGCCTTGACCAGCTGGTCGAGCAGGTTGGAGAGCAGCACGACACCGCCGTTGGCGCCGGAGTCGATGTTCGCCCAGATCCGCTGCGAGCCGCCGAGCGCGATCTTCCGCTCGTTCGCGCCGACCGACTTCCAGTCCGGGTAGCCCTCGTAGCCGCCGGTCGACCGGGACTTGAGCTGGACGGGCTGCTCGCGGTCCACGCCGTTGTCGACGCCCTTGAGGTAGTGGTCGAACCAGCGTTGGGCGCTGGTCCAGGTGTCGTTGGGCAGCCCGAACAGGCCGGTCGCCTCGGCGGTGGCGTGGTCGCCGGGGCGGAACTCCAGCCGCTTGGGGCCCTGGAGCTTCTCGTAGAAGGAGGCGTACTGGTTGGGCGGGAATATGGTGTCGCCCCAGGCGTTGCCGAGCATGATCGCGGTGCCGTTGGCGTTGATCCGGTCCAGGTAGGTGGCCGGGGACCGCTTCTTGCCCCACTCGATCATCTCGCCCTCCTTGGCGAGGTTCGAGGAGAGGAAGTCGCCCAGGATTCCCTGGAGTTCAGGGCCCGGGCGGCCCGTGAGATACCCCGCGCCGCCGAGCAGCCCGGCGGCCTGGCGGTGCTGGGTGCGTCCGCTGTAGATGGACTCGATGAGGTCCGCCCAGCCGCTCAGCGCCGCGACAGCCTTGATCCGCTTGTCGTGCGCGGCGGCGAGCAGGCTGATCCCGGCGCCGTAACTCACCCCGGCCATACCGACCTTGGCCGGGTCGGCGGGGGTGTGGGCGAGGGCCCAGTCGACGACCTTGGACGCGTCGGCGACGTCCTTCGGACCCGCGGTCTCGATCTCGCCGCCGGACTGCCAGAAGCCGCGCGAGTTGTAACTCACCACGACGTAACCGGAGTCGGCGAGCTTCCGGGCCTGGACCAGGTACTCGATCTGGGGCATGGCCCAGCTGGTGGGGAGCACGATCACGGGGTAGCGGGCCGAGGCGTCGGCACCGGCCGGGGTGACGACATTGGCCTTGAGGACGGTGCCGCCGTCGCCGGCGATGTCGACGTAGCGGACGGACGGGCCGGACTGCTCGGCGTGGGCGGCGGGGGCGAGCCCGAGGGCCGTCCCGGCCACCAGGGCGGCCGAGACGGCGAGGGCGAGAGGTGCACGCACGGGTCACTCCTTGCTCGTGTCACTGGTGGGGACAGTGCAAAAGTGACCCGACGGTAACCTGTCGGGCTTACCGGAGGTAACTGTTCAGTAAGTTACGCCAGGGTAACGATTGTTGAACGGGAGATCAGCGCAGGGCGCTCTTGGCCTGCCACTCGGTCCACGAGAGGTTCCACTCGCCGTACCCGTTGTTCAGCGCCTGCGTCCCCTTGGCGTCCGAGCCGGTGATCTCGAACGGGTCGCCGACCTGCACCTGGTCGTACACACTCCCCGCGTCGGCGTCGCTCATCCCGATGCAGCCGGAGCTCTTGTTGGCGCTGCCGAAGTACGCCGCGTTCCAGGGCGCCGCGTGCGCGTACATGCCCGACCAGGTCAGCCGCATCGAGTAGTCGACCATCTTGTCGTAGGCGTCACCGAGGCCGACGGTCTCGGAACGCATGTTGATGGTGCCCTCCTTGGACATGAGCACCGTCTTTCCGCGCCAGGACGCCTTCTCGCCCCCGGGCGTGCCGGCCGACATGGGCACCGACTTCACCGTCTGTCCGTCGCGCAGCAGCGTCAGCCGGTGGTTGTCGAGATCCACCTTGACCAGCTGGTTCTTCCCGATCGAGAAACTGGTGGTGTAGTCGCGGACGAACCAGCCGCCCGCGACGCCGGAGTCGATACCGCTCAGCGTGGCGTCCAGCGTGACCTTCGTACCGGAGGTCCAGTACGCCTTCGGCCGCCAGTCGACCCGGTCCTTGCCCGACCAGTCCTGCATCCAGCCCCAGGAGCCCTCGGTGTTGTTCGAGGTCGTGACCTTGAGGTGCTTCTCGACCTCGGCCTTGTTCTTCACCGGGTGGTCGAACACGATCGACAGCGGCTGGGCGATGCCGACCTTGGTGTTCTTCCCCGGAGCCAGCGTCAGCTTGTTGACCTTGTCGGGGGCCGCGGTGGTGAAAGAGGCCTTCGCGCTGCCCCCGGTGGTGTCCCGCGCCTCGACGGCGTACGCGGTCCCGGGCGTGGCCTTCCGCGTGGACGTCCACTTCCTGCCGTCCCCGGAGACCTTCCCGTCGAGCCGCGCGCCCTTGGAGTCGGTCACCGTGACCTCGCGCAGGCTCCCGTCGGCGAGCGTCACCGTGACCGGCTCGCCGGCCTTCGCGCTCTCGCCGGTGAGGTTCACGGATATCCGCATCGGCGGCACCTCCTTCGGGCCGCCGTCGCCACCGGCGGCGGCCGCGCCCCCGGAGCACGAGCTGAGCGCGGCGACGGCGAGGACCCCGGCGGTGGCGGTGAGCAGGGCGCGCGGGCGGGTGCGGTTCACAGGGGCAACCTCCGTAGTGATCTCTCTTGCCGAGGGAAGAGGGCGCCGGGGCGGGGAAGGTTGCGATAATCCGAACTTTTCCGGTGATGTCGGATGTGAGATAGGCGATACCGGACTCCGGGCCTGCTGGAATTCCGGACCTGCTGGAAATCCGGCGGGCGGGGTACCAGGCTGGGCGCCGTGGAGAAGAGCAGCGACGTCCCCGACGTCTTCGACCCGCGCATCTACGCCGACGGCATCCCCCACGAGGCCTACCGCACGCTCCGCGACCACTGGCCCGTCGCCCGCCAGGAGGAGCGCGAAGTCCTGGGCTGGCCCGCCGGTCCCGGGTTCTGGGCCGTGACGCGCCACGCCGATGTCGTACGGGTGCTCAAGGAGCCCGCCGCCTACTCCTCGTACCTCGGCGCCACCCAGATCCGCGACCCCGACCCCGCCGACCTGCCGTTCATCCGGCGGATGATGCTCAATCAGGACCATCCGCACCACGTCCGGCTGCGCCGGCTGGTCAGTCGCGCCTTCACACCCGGGCGGATCGAGCGGTTCACGGAGACCGCCCGGTCGCGGGCCCGCGAGCTGCTCACGGCCGCCGTGGAGGCCGGCCCCGAGGTCGACCTCGTCCGCGCCGTCACCGACGACTACGCGCTGCTCAACCTGACCGACCTGCTCGGGGTGCCCGCGAGCGACCGGGGCCTGCTGCTCGGCTGGACCGAGCGGGTCATCGCCTACCAGGACCCCGACGAGCCGCCCGTACTCGACGACCGGGGCCGGCCGGTCAACCCCCGGTCACCCGCGATGCTCGCCGAGATGTTCGCGTACGCCCGGGAACTCGCCGCGTACAAGCGGAAGAACCCCGCCGACGACATCATGACCACCCTGGCCGACTCCGAACTCCGCCCCGCCGAACTGGAGATGTTCTTCTTCCTGCTGACCGTCGCGGGCAACGACACCGTCCGCAGCGCCGCCCCCGGCGGACTGCTCGCCCTCGCCGAGCACCCGGGCGAACGGCGACGGCTCTGGAGCGGCGCGGTCGCCATGGACCGGGCGGTGGAGGAACTCCTGCGCGTCCACCCGCCCGTGCTCTCGTTCCGGCGGACCGCCACCCGCGACACCGAGCTCGCCGGAACCCGTATCGCCGCCGGGGACAAGGTCGTCGTCTTCCACGCCTCCGCCAACCACGACGAACGCGTCTTCGCCGACCCCCACCGCCTCGACCTGGACCGCATCCCCAACCCGCACGTCGCCTTCGGGGAGGGCCCGCACGTCTGCCTCGGCGCACACTTCGCGAGGCTCCAACTACGCGTCCTGCACGAGGAGGTGCGTCACACGTTCCGGGATCTGGAACTCGCCGACCCGCCCCGGCGGCTCGTCTCCAACTTCATCAACGGCGTCAAGACGCTGCCGGTTCGGGTGCGGGCGCGGTCCGCGCCGCCGACGTGACATCGGCGACCAGCTCCACGACATCGGGGCCGTACGCATCCGAGTTGACGACCTTGAGAAGGAGGACGAACGGGCTGGAGTCGTACTTCCGCGCCAACTTCTCGTGGTGCCGGGCCAGATAGCGGGTCGCGGCCTGGTTGGTGATCGCGGACTGGCCGCAGAAGAGGAAGACCGGCCGCCCGCCGTCGCCCCCGGTGAGCCGGGCGAGGGCCACGTACTCGGTGACCCCCCACTCCGCGCGGTACACCTCGCCGCCGACCGTGACCAGGCCGCGGTTCTCGCCCGGTTCCGGCTCGATGCTCATCGTGAGGCCCGGCAGCAGGGACGAGAGGTGCGCGGCCATCCGGCGGTTGGACGACGGTCCGCCGACGCAGAACTCCGTACGGTCGCCGAGCCCCTGCCGGATCGCGTCGTGCTGGACTATCTGGGGGAGAGCTCCGCAGTCCTTGATCAGCGCGGAGAGTTCCAGCAACGCGGACACGTCGACCCGGTGCACCGAACCCTCGCTGCCCGCCTTGCGGTTCACCACGAGCAGGCACTCGGAGCCGTCGCGCAGTCCGAAGAACGCCTGCTTGCGGCGGAGCTTGCGGCGCGAGAGATACGTCCGGGTCAGCCAGCCCAGCGAGGCGCTGACCCCGGTCGCCAGGACGCCCAGCACGACGTTACGCAGGTCTTCGTTCATGGGCGCGCATGTTAGCGGCACGACGCACCGTTGTTCGAGGCGGTCCTGACGCGAAGGCGGGACGGAAGTTACGCTGCGCGGACGGCCGTTGACTGGAGGTACAAGTGCGACGCTCCACCGCTCGGAAGGTCTCTCTGCTCGCCGTCGCCGTGACGGTGCTCTCGGTGGGCGCGGCGGCGCCACCCACGAGCCCGAAGCCCGTGAAGGAACCCGTCGCCGTCGGATACGGCGGCGCCGTGGCCAGTGTCGACGCCGACGCCTCCGCCGCCGGCATCGAGGTGCTCCGGCAGGGCGGCAACGCGGTCGACGCTGCGGTCGCCGTGGCCGCCGCGCTCGGCGTCACCGAGCCGTACTCGGCGGGCATCGGCGGAGGCGGCTACCTCGTCCACTACGACGCCCGGACCCGCACCGTCCGTACCATCGACGGCCGGGAGACCGCGCCCGCCTCGGCGGACGCGAACCTCTTCGTGGAGAACGGCGCGCCCATCCCGTTCGAGGAGGGCATGACCAGCGGCCGGGGCGTCGGCACGCCCGGCACCCCGGCGACCTGGAAGGCCGCGCTCGACGCCTGGGGCAGCAAACCGCTGCGTACCCTCCTGGAACCGGCGGAGCGGCTCGCCCGCGACGGTTTCACGGTCGACGCCACCTTCCGCGCGCAGACCGCCTCCAACGAGGCCCGCTTCCGGGACTTCCCCGCCTCCTCCGAGCTCTTCCTGCCGGGTGGCCAACTCCCGGTCGTGGGCTCGACGTTCAAGAACCCCGATCTGGCGCGTACGTACGACAAGCTCGGCCGGGACGGCGTCGGCGCGCTCTACCGGGGCCCGCTGGCCCGGGACATCGTCAACACGGTCCGTAAGCCCCCGGTACGGGACGGGGTCACCCGCGTGGTCCGTTCCGGCGATCTGACGGAGCGGGACCTCGCCGCGTACGAGACGGAACGGCGCCGGCCCACGAAGGTCTCCTACCGGGGCCTCGACGTCTACGGCATGGCCCCCTCCTCCTCCGGTGGTACGAGCGTCGGCGAAGCGCTCAACATCCTGGAGCGCACCGACCTCTCCAGCGCCTCGCGCGCCGCCTATCTGCACCGCTTCATCGAGGCCAGCCGGATCGCGTTCGCCGACCGGGGCCGCTGGGTCGGCGACCCGGCCTTCGAGGACGTGCCGACCCGGGAGCTGCTCTCGCAGCGGTACGCCGACTCCCGGGAGTGCCTGATCCGCGACGACGCCGTCCTGACCAGCCCGCTCGCGCCGGGCGACCCGCGCGACCCGGCGGCCTGCGCGAGCGGCGGGACGGCCGCGCCGACCACGTACGAGGGCGAGAACACCACGCACCTCACGGTCGCGGACCGGTGGGGCAACGTCGTCGCGTACACGCTGACCATCGAGTCGACGGGCGGCAGCGGGATCACCGTCCCGGGCCGCGGCTTCCTGCTGAACAACGAGCTGACCGACTTCTCCTTCGCCCCGGCGAACCCGGCCGTGCACGACCCGAACCTCCCCGGCCCCGGGAAGCGGCCCCGCTCCTCGATGTCCCCGACGATCGTGCTCGACGGGCACGGGCGTCCGGTGCTGGCGCTCGGCTCCCCGGGCGGGGCGACCATCATCACCACCGTGCTCCAGACGCTGACCGGCGTCGTGGACCGGGACCTGCCGCTCGTCGACGCCATCGCCGCGCCCCGGGCGAGCCAGCGCAACCAGACGACGACGGAGCTGGAACCGGGCCTGTGGAGCAGCCCGTTGAGGGGGGAGCTGGAAGCCATCGGCCACGGCTTCCGGCAGAACCCGGAGATCGGCGCGGCGACCGGCGTCCAGCGCCTGCCGGACGGCCGCTGGGTCGCGGCGGCCGAGACCGTGCGGCGGGGGGGAGGGTCGGCGATGGTGGTGCGTCCGGCGGGGCGGTGAGGAGTCCGGCCGGACGGTGAGGTCCGGGGGTGTCGCGATTTCCACCGTCCCCATTACTATACCGGTACTATAATGGCGACATGGTGCGCACACCCCTGACCCCCGAAGAGCGCGAACGCGGCGAGCGGCTCGGTCGTCTGCTCCGTGAGGCGCGCGGCGGCCGCTCGATGGTCGAGATCGCGGCGGCGGCCGGACTGTCGTCCGAGACCCTCCGCAAGATCGAGACCGGGCGGGCCCCGACGCCCGCGTTCTTCACCGTCGCGGCGCTGGCGGGCGTCCTCGGTCTGTCGATGGACGAGATCGTCGTCCAGTGCGCGCTGGTGCCCGTCTGACGACGTCGCTTCGGAGCATGGGGCGCGTGTGCGTACCCTCGGGCGCATGATTCCCGAGGAGTTGCGGCGCGGCCGCTACGTCAGTCTGACCACCTTCCGCCGGAACGGCACCGGCGTCGCCACGCCGGTCTGGTACGCCGTGGAGGGCGACGAGCTCTATGCCTGGACGCGTACGGACTCCTGGAAGGTCAAGCGGCTGCGGAACGACCCGCGCACCGTGGTGGCGGTCTGCGACGTGCGCGGGAACGTGTCGGAGGACGCGGTACGCCTGGAGGGCGTCGGCCGGCTGCTGGAGGGCGAGGAGCTCCGGCGGGTACGGAAGCTGCTCTCGCGCAAGTACTCGTGGCAGTTCTGGCTCGTCGACTGGCCGGCGATGGTGGCCCGGCTCGGCAAGCGGCCGCACACGGGGATAGCGGTCACATTCTGACCCGATGCCCGCCCCGCGTTCCCCCCGTTCGCCGCGTGGGTGGGTGCCGGGTGAAAACAGCCTGTAGCCGTCCCGTAACACGACTGCGGTCGAATACCTGTGGACCGGAGGGTTCCAGTCGAGTGCGCGGGTGGTGCGGGCGATATGACGGTGTATCAACTCCCGGCGGAGGTTGGTGCGTTCGCGCACCATCTCGGTGCTGTGGCGGCGCGGCTCGTGCCGGGCGAGGGCTGGTACGGGGTCTTCGCGAGCCGTGACCCCGACGGCCTGCGGGCCTGCTTCGAGGGTACGGAGATCCCGCCCTGGGACGTCGTCGAGTCACTGCTCCAGGACCTGGGCGAGCCACCCGGCGGCCCCGAGGCGGCCCGGGCCAGGGCCCTGCACGGCGCGGCGGCCGCCGCCCACGACCGGCGGCCGGGCGGGGCGGATGCGCTGCGGGCGCGGCTGGCGGCGGCGGAGCGCGAGCGCCATCACGCCTCGGCCCGCGCCGAGGAGCTCGGCGCCCGCCTCCGGGTGACCGCCGGCACCCCGGACGCCGGCCGGACCGCCGACGAACTGGCCTGGACCGCCGACGACCACGCCCGCGCGACATCCCGCATCGCGGAACTCACGACCCGCCTGACGGCGCTGGCACGGGACGGCGGAGTGGCGCGTGGACCCGCACCCGCCCCACTGGGGCGGGACGGGGGCCTGCTGCGTACGCCCACGCCAAACCCCGTACCGACCCCGCTGGTCCGGGGCGAGGGTCCGGCGCGTACGCCCGCGCCAAACCCCGTACCGGCCCCGCTGGTCTGGGGCGAGGGTCCGGCGCGTACGCCCGCGCCAAACCCCGTACCGGCCCCGCTGGTCTGGGGCGAGGGTCCGGCGCGT
>NZ_JAUPWM010000522.1:0-268 GCF_032436795.1 Streptomyces sp. P9(2023) | reverse complement strand
CACTTCGCTCTGGATCGGGGGCGCCAAGGTCAATCCGGAACTTTTCTTGAAGTTTCAGCGCATCTGGAAGAACAATGAGGCGGTGCCGGCCTATATCCGCGAGCAGATGAAGCTTGATGCCGAACCCGCCCGCGACCTGCGCGACGATCGGGTCCTGGCGGCCTTTGCGATGGCTCCGGGCGATATCCGGGGGTTCGGCATGGACGAGGCCGGGCTACGGCAAATGGCGATCCCGACCTATCTCATCGTCGGAGCCGGCGACACTACA
>NZ_JAUPWM010000521.1:0-268 GCF_032436795.1 Streptomyces sp. P9(2023) | reverse complement strand
ATATGAACATCCCCAACAAACAACAAAATATCGCCGAATACCTGCTCTATATGTGGCAAATAGAAGATTTGCTGCGGGCGTATGATTTGGATATCGACAAAGTACAACAACATTTAATTGACCCGACGCCGCTTGACGATAACGCCAAAAAAGCGTCGCGCGATTGGTATGAAGGGTTGATTTTGATGATGAAATCGGAAGGCGTGCAAGAAAGAGGACATCTGCAAATCAATAAAAATATAGTTATTGAACTTACCGATTTGCACCC
>NZ_JAUPWM010000520.1:0-268 GCF_032436795.1 Streptomyces sp. P9(2023) | reverse complement strand
CCAGTAATACCCGCTTCGTGGCAAATAAGCTGTGCTTCAAAACAGAATGTACCGCCTGCAAAAACACCACGCACATAGCGCTGCTCTTTACCTAGCCTCAAAGCGTGATTAAGCGCCAAGCTTTGAGTCTCTACTGTTACTTCTTGAACTGGGCTAGCTTCTTGGCCGTTCAGCAGTGCTACAGCCACTTCTGCAGAGTGAGCCAGTGTCTGTGCTGGATAAACACCTTCACGTTGAATATGATCGCTTGGTGCGCCTAAGAAATGCA
>NZ_JAUPWM010000519.1:0-268 GCF_032436795.1 Streptomyces sp. P9(2023) | reverse complement strand
GCCGGTTGGCGAGGCCGGTGAGCGCGTCCTGCGTCGCCAGCACGGCGAGCGTATCCGGGTCGCCATTCGCGATCTCAACATCGGACACGCCGGCAGCGAGTCGGGGATCGTGACGATCAGCGCCGGCGTCGCCTCGTTTTCACCGGCCGAGCCGCACAGAGACGCCGCCGCGTTCCTGCGGGCGGCCGACGTCGCTCTCTACGAGGCCAAAGGCCGGGGGCGCGACTGCGTCTATGCCGCGGCGACCGGTGTGCTCGAAAGCCTGGAC
>NZ_JAUPWM010000518.1:0-268 GCF_032436795.1 Streptomyces sp. P9(2023) | reverse complement strand
CACCACAGAAGCCAGGCTGGGCGCCTCTAGCTCGCTCCAGGGAGCTGACGGTCAGCGAGGCCAGCTTCTGTGGTGGCTGTGCCCGCAGGGCAGTGGGCGGGGGCGCCAGGCTGCAGCTCCTTGCTGGCACCGGCGGAGGACGGCCCAGCCCCTCCCAGCATGGTCCCCCGCGGCGGAGCGCTCAGGGGGGCTGACCAGTCATCCCTGAGCAGTGCCACTCACTGCATGGTGGAGGGCACCACTTCCTGGGCGCTTACTACCTGCCCGG
>NZ_JAUPWM010000517.1:0-268 GCF_032436795.1 Streptomyces sp. P9(2023) | reverse complement strand
CCAGCCCTTTATGCTTAATAAAGGCGGAGGGTTGTTTTTCTAACCACTGCTTCAGAGCTTCAACATCATTTTGCAAGGTTTCAACGGCTTGATGCTTCTCGTTTTTATCTGACCAATCAATGTCTAACGCCGCTTTGACACTGCTTTTTCCTACCAGTTTTAGACCACATTCTTCGATGAGTTCTTCTTCTGAGATCATCTTTATTTGTGCAGCACAGTTGAAGATACGTTCAATTTAGTGGGACATGCTCTTGAATTAGTCGTCAAC
>NZ_JAUPWM010000516.1:0-268 GCF_032436795.1 Streptomyces sp. P9(2023) | reverse complement strand
GAATGCCAGGCTCATAGTTATGGGCCATGATGTCTTAAGTGGCATGAGTACATACAGACATCAAATGCGCCGTGTGGGGAAATTTGTAACACTGGACCTGTCTGCGGACCGTGTCTATTTCCGTCAAATTGTGAGTCCTCTAAGCGATGCTGAGGTGGCTCTTACATACCGCAGTGTAGACTATCTTGTTTGCACTTCAAGAAGCGAAGGGTTTGGTTTTTCAATAGCGGAGGCTATGGCCTGCGGCCTAACACCCATTTTTCCGCAC
>NZ_JAUPWM010000515.1:0-268 GCF_032436795.1 Streptomyces sp. P9(2023) | reverse complement strand
ACTTGTCTGAGGTCTCATACCTCTTGACATGGGAACGAGCCTGAAATCCCAATTTCAGCTCTTGGAACATCTCATATGTTCTGCGATGTTTCAAAAATGTCTTTGGTGCCTCAATTCTAAACCGTTTAACATTACGCACTGAACTATCACGTAGTCATCAAAATGTGTATGTCA
Source organism: Streptomyces sp. P9(2023) (assembly GCF_032436795.1). Lineage (NCBI taxonomy): Bacteria > Bacillati > Actinomycetota > Actinomycetes > Kitasatosporales > Streptomycetaceae > Streptomyces > Streptomyces sp. P9(2023). Next base: position 94 of record NZ_JAUPWM010000515.1, on the reverse strand, counting down.
GATGTTCGCAACATCCACAAACGACGCTTGAGGTTCAGCAGACCGAGCGGTGCATTAAGGACATAAGCCTTCTATGCAGCAATGAGGACAATCC
>NZ_JAUPWM010000514.1:0-268 GCF_032436795.1 Streptomyces sp. P9(2023) | reverse complement strand
ACCTGATCAAAGTCCTCATGGATCGAGGATGGGAGCCAGTGGACTTCACCGACAATGGCGCACCTGTCGTTGACGATGAGGTCTTGGAGCACGTCAAGGTAGAGGACCCAGTGGCCCAGGCGGCCATCGAGTTGGTCCGTGAGTACCTGATGATCCAGAAGCGCATCGGTCAGTTGGCCGAGGGCGATAACGCATGGATGCGTCTGGTAGGCAAGGATGGCTTCATGCACGGCTCGGTAAACCCGAACGGTGCTGTCACAGGACGTGC
>NZ_JAUPWM010000513.1:0-268 GCF_032436795.1 Streptomyces sp. P9(2023) | reverse complement strand
CCCGATCAAGCTAGCGAGCAAGTTATCGAGGGCGAATGCCGAACCCAAGCAAGACAGCCCCAGCGACGGTCAGAGCTTGCCCCACAGCGAGCGCGTGCATGTTCGCGATGTTGCTGTAGCTGCTTGCTGATGGGTTGATAAGGAAGTAGAGCCCGATCCCAAGCCCAGCTAGGCCCAACACCACGCACAACGTCGCAGACCCAAACTCCTGCCCTGCGCTCGCGGTAGCGCGATTCGATTCAACAACTGCCTTGGGCAGGTCCGTGTA
>NZ_JAUPWM010000512.1:0-268 GCF_032436795.1 Streptomyces sp. P9(2023) | reverse complement strand
AGAGATTCTAGCAGAGTTAAGTGCTGTATTAGAGATACAGCTAGCACCTATTTGGAACTCTACTGAAAGTGACGTGAGCACCATGCGACCTGATCTTTATCGCGAAAAAACAGATGTCGAAGGCTTATCTGATAAAGAAAAAATACTGCGAATCCCATGTCGCTCAAAAGATAAAATTGAATGGATGGGACAACGATTAACAAACTCCTCTTTTACCAGCTTCTGGCCTTAAATTTATGTTATAAGCTTTTTTTAAGAATGAAGGGGG
>NZ_JAUPWM010000511.1:0-268 GCF_032436795.1 Streptomyces sp. P9(2023) | reverse complement strand
ATCTTGCCTTTTAACTTAGCTGCTTTAATGTTCTCTTCGCTCAATTGAAGCCGACTATGAGGTGCTTCGCAAATGACTTTAAGGCCATGTTCAAAACGTGTTCTTAATGCTGAAAAATTTGCTAACCACATTAAAGGAAAATGGCCACGTTGCTGACTTGTTGCGGCATCTTGTTCTGTTTTTTCGACTAGGCTAAAACGCCAGAGCGGATAAATAGTATCGATGGATTGATACATGGCTGGTAAATCTTGATGAAGTACCATTTTAG
>NZ_JAUPWM010000510.1:0-268 GCF_032436795.1 Streptomyces sp. P9(2023) | reverse complement strand
CCCGTCTGCCAGCGCCTGGTCAAAGTCGATGCGCATATGGGCATAGGGCAGTTTGCCGCCCAACATGTCGCGGATCAGCTCGTTGAACGGGTTGTCCGCCCCGTCATGGGTGGAACAGACCACCACCTGACCGCCCCACATCAGAAAGGCCAGCGCGGCCTTGAGCAGTTCAGGCAGGCTTTCGACGAAGGCCGCCTCGTCGATGATGACCACGCCTTGTTTGCCGCGCAAGCTGCGCGGGGCCGAGCTGAGGGCGAGGATCTCAAAG
>NZ_JAUPWM010000509.1:0-268 GCF_032436795.1 Streptomyces sp. P9(2023) | reverse complement strand
CAAGCAAAAGGCCGAGAACTGGTTCGCCAAATTTGCATGTTACAAGTATGGGTACCGAATCGCATCGGTGACTAAGGCTTTGTATAGTAATGCTTTTTTTGTTACTGATCCAGCGCGCATTTGCGCGCTGGATCAGAGCCTTCTGACCACTCACGCCGCAACATGCAAATTTGTCTGTTCACCCATTCCGCGACGCCACCGCTCCTAAAATGCCAGTTTATCAGGGGTTTTCGCGTAATTTCAGATGTTCTCGCGTCAGCACGCAGGC
>NZ_JAUPWM010000508.1:0-211 GCF_032436795.1 Streptomyces sp. P9(2023) | reverse complement strand
TTTGCTAGCTTCTATGGCTGCGCTCTTTCACGACTTAGGCAAAGCGAGCCAAGCGTTCCAGCAGCGTTTAATGGGCAAACTGGAAGGCCGTAATCGTTATCGACATGAATGGGTGTCGCTGCGTTTGCTGGAAGCCTTCGTGGGTGAGGATGATGATGCAACATGGCTTACACGCCTGGAAAACCTCTCGACAGACGATGACTTCAGTTGG
>NZ_JAUPWM010000507.1:0-268 GCF_032436795.1 Streptomyces sp. P9(2023) | reverse complement strand
CTTGTCCGCCAATTTTTTAGCCTCTGAGCGTAGGTATCCTGCGTTTGGATCATCTTTTGCAAAATCATTGCCGTTTAGTTTGGATAGGCCTCTCTCAGTTAGAAACCTTTTCAGTTCTGCATACTCCTTGTCCAATTCAATTCGTATGGACAAGAAATGCGGTATTAGCTCCTTAACCTAATCGAATACTTCATCCTGCCCGAAAACCTCTATTTCCCCGGGCGAGGCATAATTTATCTTATTCAGGTTGAGCTTGTCAGATTTCGGA
>NZ_JAUPWM010000129.1:0-568 GCF_032436795.1 Streptomyces sp. P9(2023) | reverse complement strand
TAAAATATTAGTTACCATTGGAATAAAATTATTAAACAGAAAAGTAGAAACAGTTTGTGCCAAGGCGTTTAAATCGTTAGTAATATCCATTCCTAGGGACATTTTCCCTAAAACATTTGAAGCGGCAGCTTTCATGGACGCCATAGATCCGCTAAATGTTTCAGCAGATTCTTTAGCAGTAGTACCTGTGATATCCAAATTTTCTTGTACTGCATGAATGGCGCTATACACATCACTCAAATTATTAATGTCATATTTGACACCAGTTAATTTAGTAGCATCGGCTAACAAACGTTGCATTTCTGTTTTAGTACCACCATACCCTAATTTGCATATTGTTAATCTGCAATTTCTCGATTAAGTTATTGTTGCAGTTCAGACTGTCGCTTCTTCTATGTGATAGAAGCCCTCTCGCTCAGTCGTTCACGGTGTATTTAAACTTCCGCCCTGTTGTCCTCTTCAGGAGTTCCAAGTCAATCAGAGAGGGTTCGCACATCGCCCTTTATTTATGCGGCGAGTGCCCCCATTGTGTTAAGGTTATCGAGCATGGTGTAGTTTTGCTTACTAA
>NZ_JAUPWM010000506.1:0-269 GCF_032436795.1 Streptomyces sp. P9(2023) | reverse complement strand
CGCAGCGCACAAAGCTTTGAGAGCGTGCCGCGTTCGGCACACCGATTCAGGGTTGAACTTGGGAATGCCGTCACGCCTGGGTGCAGGTCACAGGGACCCGGTCCATCCACGCGCTCTGTCCTGCCGATGCTTGAGCGGTGAGCGGGCCCAAACCTCGGATGAAGCGAAGAGACGCAAGTTGGACATCGTCTTGGGGCCAATACGGGCCATCCGGCGAAAACACGAAGTGGTCCCCTTGAAGGGCCCCGCAGGTGGTGCAATGGTGGGCC
>NZ_JAUPWM010000505.1:0-269 GCF_032436795.1 Streptomyces sp. P9(2023) | reverse complement strand
CCTGCAATGCCCGTTGCCAGTCCCCGGTCGAGGTCTCCAACTGGCTCATCGCGTCAGAGAGGCTTAGCACCTCGTCCCGGCCAGATCGCAGATGCTGCATCAGCAGCCCCAGCCCGCCAAGGACACCCATGACGGCAAGGTTGACGGGGTTCAGCGCGCCAAAAAACGCACCGCCCAACGCCCGGACCGCCCCAGCCGCGCCCATCGGGCCGATGACCTGCGAGATTTGCGTCCCCTGTTGGATGGCCAGTTGCAACGGGTTCTGGCCG
>NZ_JAUPWM010000504.1:0-269 GCF_032436795.1 Streptomyces sp. P9(2023) | reverse complement strand
GCTCCAATCGGGGGGTGGTGGCGATGACGACCGCCGCCAGGGCAAGAAGGGTGAGCAGGCCGACAGCGATCGCGGCCAGCGTCTGGGCGTGGGTGGGTTCATCGGGACTCCTCGGTCAGGTATCTCTCGGCCAGCCGTGTCTTGAGGGCGAGGGATGCGCCACAGATTCGGATAGGTGGTCATAATGCCTCCCAAAGAGTTGCAGGATGGGGCGTGAAGTTCGTCCACACGACCTCGGTGCGAAACATGCAAGGCAACGAGCGCACCGA
>NZ_JAUPWM010000503.1:0-269 GCF_032436795.1 Streptomyces sp. P9(2023) | reverse complement strand
GTCAATCGTGTCTGTGATGTTGACCGTGGCCGGTTCACCCAACACCAGATCTTCAAATTCCGCGCCCACTACCGTGGCACTACTCAACCCAACGGTCACTGAGCCCGGATCTATAAACACATCATCGCCCTGCGCCGGCAGGCTGTAGACCACGCTGGTCTGCCCTGCAACAATCACCACTTGCTCGCCGTTGCTCAACGTCACCGTCAGATCGCGGTCCAGCGCCTCGCTCACGCTCACCGTGAACGCAATCGGCTGCGCCTCGGTCA
>NZ_JAUPWM010000502.1:0-269 GCF_032436795.1 Streptomyces sp. P9(2023) | reverse complement strand
CCTGGCAAGCTGCCACGCCTCCCAGTCCCTTGGGCGATACTGCCAACGGCCTGTTGCGCGCCACCCCTGATACGGCCACCAGCTTCATGCAGACGCTGGCCGTACCAGAGAGCGCCCTGAAGTCGGCGCCCGCAGAGACCTCTTTCATACTGCCCAATAGCGCAACGTCATCTGGCCCCATGCCGTCTTCTCCCCCCATCCAGGCCAGCTTGGGCACGCCAGTCTCCAGCCCCGCCTGGCCGTCCCAGTTGGGTCAACAGTTGGTCCAC
>NZ_JAUPWM010000128.1:0-570 GCF_032436795.1 Streptomyces sp. P9(2023) | reverse complement strand
GACGCCACAGCAAATGGTTCTGGAGCGGTCACAGTGACCGTTGCGCCGCTATTGCACAGCGTTTTTACCACAGCGGCAGTTGCGCTAATTTGGCAGGCGAAAGCAAAGTTTCGTCTTGATTGGACTAGCTGGAGTGAAAGCGGCGACAAGCAACCAACGCCGATTTCTTTTAGAGGAATTCAAAGACTATGATTAATCTTCCGTCTTCCGTTCTCACTCTGATGGATAAGGGCGAATTGTCAATTGTCGGTTTGGTTCTTTTCCAGTTTGGCACCGGCACTTATGGTTTTGCGAAATCCGATGTTCCGATTACTTACGACGGCGTTACTTATCAGCCGGGCGGCGTCATTCAAATTTCTGAACTGCAAGCCGCAAGCGGACTTGTCGCACAACAATTTACGATCACATTAGCCGCGTCACCTGATGACGGGTTGACGCCTGCCGTTCTCCAGACAATCGAAGCGGAAGATTACCGCGACCGTCCCGTTACCGTTTTTGACGTATTTCTGCACCCCGATACCGGGCAAATTCTCCACGTCCAAGTGATGAAACGTGGCTATGTCGACATCA
>NZ_JAUPWM010000501.1:0-269 GCF_032436795.1 Streptomyces sp. P9(2023) | reverse complement strand
CCCCGCTGATGGAGGTGTTGCCCGCAATCAGGCCCGCAGCCGTGGTCGGCACGGCGGTCAGCCTGCGGCGTGCAGCGTGCAAGGCGGTCCTGATGCCCGACTCGGTCAGACACGGGCCCAGCAAAGCCGTCATCCGCGAGGGGAGCACTTTCGCGTTTATTCAGACGTTGAGGTAATCATGCGCATCATCCCGACTGCCATCGCCGCTCGCCGCGCTGCACGCCAGGCCACGGTTTCGCATATGCTGGTCTGGATCGCGGCCCGCAACC
>NZ_JAUPWM010000028.1:0-82356 GCF_032436795.1 Streptomyces sp. P9(2023) | reverse complement strand
AACCTCTTCTACAGCAGCTCCGCTGCCTCGTTCACCGGCCTTGACGAACAGCCCCCGCCCTTAACTGAACGGCGTTGGCTCTAGCGCTCGACGAGCCGGTCGAACTGCGTGGTGGTGTGGCGCAGATGGGCCACCAGTTCGTCGCCGACCTTCGGCTCCTGGGAGTCGGACGGCACGAACAGGATCGACACCTGCATGTGCGGCGGCTCGGCGAACCAGCGCTGCTTGCCGGCCCAGACGAACGGCGAAAGGTTCCGGTTCACGGTCGCCAGACCGGCGCGGGCCACGCCCTTGGCGCGCGGCATCACGCCGTGCATCGCCTTGGGGGCCTCCAGGCCCACTCCGTGCGAGGTGCCGCCGGCGACGACCACCAGCCAGCCGTCGGAGGCGGCCTTCTGCTGGCGGTAGCCGAAGCGGTCGCCCTTGGCGACGCGGGTGACGTCCAGGACGGAGCCGCGGTACTCGGTGGCCTCGTGGTCGCCCAGCCAGAGCCGGGTGCCGATGCGGGCGCGGAACCGGGTCTGCGGGAACTGCTGCTGGAGCCGGGCCTGCTCCTGGGCCCGCAGATGGCTGACGAACATGGTGTTCAGCGGGAGCCGGGCGGCCCGCAGCCGGTCCATCCAGCCGATGACCTCCTCGACCGCGTCGGTGCCGTCCGTGCGGTCCAGGGGCAGGTGGAGGGCGAAACCTTCCAGCCGTACGTCCTCGATGGCCGCGTGCAGCCGTCCCAGGTCATCCTCGCCGATGCCGTGGCGCTTCATCGAGCTCATGCACTCGATGACCACCCGGGCGCCCACGAGGGCGTGCACGCCGTCCACGGACGACACGGACCGGATCACCCGGTCGGGCAGCGGCACCGGCTCCTCGCCCCGCCGGAACGGGGTGAGGACGAGCAGGTCGCCACCGAACCAGTCCTTGATCTTCGCGGCCTCGTACGTGGTGCCCACGGCCAGCATGTCCGAGCCGAACCGGGAGGCCTCGTCGGCCAGCCGCTCGTGACCGAAGCCGTAGCCGTTGCCCTTGCAGACCGGGATCAGACCGGGGAACTGGTCGATCACGGACTTCTGGTGCGCCCGCCAGCGCGCGGTGTCGACGTAGAGGGAGAGCGCCATGGCCGGCCCGGAACCTTTCTGGTGGCTGCGGTGAAGCAAAGGTATGTACGAGATTTACGAGACTACGTACGAGATTACGGGCGCGACGCCCGGGCCGTCAGCGACGCGACATGTAGATGTCGAGCGCCTTGTGCAGGAGCTTGTTGAGCGGGAAGTCCCACTCGCCGACGTACTCCACGGCCTCGCCGCCCGTGCCGACCTTGAACTGGATGAGGCCGAAGAGGTGGTCGGTCTCGTCGAGCGAGTCGGAGATGCCGCGGAGGTCGTAGACGGTCGCGCCCATGGCGTAGGCGTCCCGCAGCATCCGCCACTGCATCGCGTTCGAGGGCCGGACCTCGCGGCCGATGTTGTCCGAGGCTCCGTAGGAGTACCAGACGTGCCCGCCGACGACGAGCATCGTGGCCGCGGAGAGGTTCACCCCGTCGTGGCGCGCGAAGTACAGCCGCATGCGGTTGGGGTCCTCGTTGTTGAGGACGGTCCACATCCGCTGGAAGTACGAGAGCGGGCGCGGGCGGAAGTGGTCGCGGACGGCCGTGATCTCGTACAGCCGCTGCCACTCGGCGAGGTCCTCGTAGCCGCCCTGGACGACCTCGACACCGGCCTTGTCGGCCTTCTTGATGTTGCGGCGCCACAGCTGGTTGAAGCCCTTGAGGACGTCGTCGAGCGAGCGGTTGGCCAGCGGCACCTGGAAGACGTAGCGGGGCTGGACGTCACCGAAGCCGGCGCCGCCGTCGTCACCCTGCTGCCAGCCCATCTTCCGCAGCCGGTCGGCGACTTCGAAGGCACGCGGCTCGATCGTCGTGGCCTCGACGTCCTTCAGGCGCTTCACGTCCGGGTCCTGGATCCCGGACTTGATGGCCGCCGAGTCCCAGCGCCGGATGACGACCGGCGGGCCCATCTTCACGGAGAAGGCGCCCTGCTGCTTCAGATGCGCGAGCATCGGCTGCAGCCAGTCGTCGAGGTTGGGGGCGTACCAGTTGATGACCGGGCCCTCGGGGAGATAGGCCAGGTAGCGCTTGATCTTGGGCAGCTGGCGGTAGAGCACCAGGCCCGCGCCGACGAGTTCGCCGGACTTGTCGAACCAACCCAGGTTCTCCGAGCGCCACTCGGTCTTCACATCAGCCCACGCCGGGACCTGGCAGTGGCTCGCCGCGGGCTGGCTCTGGATGAATGCCAGATGCTGCTCACGGCTGATGGTCCTCAGGGTCAGGCTCATGCGGGGCGCTCCTCGGCAGGTGTGTCCCCATCGGTCAGGGGCTCCGGCTCTCGCGCCGAAGCCTACTGTGACCGGGGAGCGCCCCGATGGGACGTGTGTCCCCAGGGGCCGGCGAGCGGCCCCGGAGGCCTCAGGCGAGGCCGCCGTGGAACATGCCGAGGTAGAAGCCCACCGCCGAGGCGCCCAGCCCGACGATCAGCGCGAAGCGCTCCCTGGTCGTCACGGAGATGAACTGTCCGAACGCGCCCACGATGATCCCGAGCAGTCCGGCCCAGGAACTCAGCACGTGCAGGTGGTGGAACATCGCTGTGGTGAAGGCCAGCACACCGAGCACGAGCGTCACGGCGACCAGGGTGTCCTGGAGGACGTGAGGCTTGCCGTCGGTGGCGAGGAGAGAGTGTCCGGGGTCGGGTTGCATTGCCTGTGCCATGGGGCACCTCCTGGAGTGCCTGCCGGAAGGCGGCGCATCGTAGCGCCGCCGACATCCGTTGTGTACAGATTGCGTCCCCCCACCACCGGATTTCAACCGGAAGCCGGTGTGCGGGTAGTCTGTACGGTCTGCACCGGTGTCTGCCCAGGTCCACTCGGACCCCGACGCCCTCCTCGCTCGCCGAGGGGGATTGTCAGTGGTGGCGGATACCGTTGTTTACGCATCACGACCCTCCTGCCACGGAACGACCGTGGCCGCTGAGTCCAAAGGAGGTGGGTTCCACATGCGTCACTACGAAGTGATGGTCATCCTCGACCCCGATCTCGAGGAGCGCGCTGTCTCCCCGTTGATCGAGAACTTCCTTTCTGTCGTCCGTGAGGGCAACGGAAAGGTCGAGAAGGTCGACACCTGGGGCCGTCGTCGTCTCGCCTACGAGATCAAGAAGAAGCCCGAGGGCATCTACTCGGTCATCGACCTGCAGGCCGAGCCTGCGGTCGTCAAGGAGCTCGACCGACAGATGAACCTGAACGAGTCGGTCCTCCGGACCAAGGTCCTCCGCCCCGAGACCCACTGAGCTTCTAGCTCAGAGGTCATCGGGTTCGAGTAGCAGTAAGCAGCCAGAAGCAATCCCGCCGAGAGGTTCATCCAATGGCAGGCGAGACCGTCATCACGGTCGTCGGCAATCTTGTCGACGACCCCGAGCTGCGCTTCACCCCGTCCGGTGCGGCGGTCGCGAAGTTCCGTATCGCGTCCACCCCCCGCACCTTCGACCGTCAGACCAATGAGTGGAAGGACGGCGAAAGCCTGTTCCTGACCTGCTCGGTATGGCGTCAGGCGGCGGAGAACGTCGCCGAGTCCCTCACGCGCGGCATGCGTGTCGTCGTGCAGGGTCGTCTGAAGCAGCGGTCCTATGAGGACCGCGAGGGCGTCAAGCGCACGGTCTACGAGCTGGACGTCGAGGAAGTCGGCCCCAGCCTCAAGAACGCCACGGCCAAGGTCACCAAGACCACCGGTCGCGGTGGCCAGGGTGGCTACGGTGGCGGCGGTCAGCAGCAGGGCGGCGGCGGTAGCTGGGGTGGAAACTCCGGCGGTGGCCAGCAGGGTGGTGGCGGTGCTCCCGCCGACGACCCGTGGGCGACCAGCGCGCCGGCCGGCGGCGGCCAGCAGCAGGGCGGCGGAGGCAGCTGGGGTGGAGGAAACTCCAACTCCAGCGGCGGCGGCTACTCGGACGAGCCCCCCTTCTAGGGCATAGCCCTGGAAGGCAGCTCGTACCCAAACTTCTTGATCACACAGGAGAAACACCATGGCGAAGCCGCCTGTGCGCAAGCCTAAGAAGAAGGTCTGCGCGTTCTGCAAGGACAAGACCGTGTACGTGGACTACAAGGACACGAACATGCTGCGGAAGTTCATTTCCGACCGCGGCAAGATTCGCGCCCGCCGCGTCACCGGCAACTGCACGCAGCACCAGCGTGACGTCGCCACGGCCGTGAAGAACAGCCGTGAGATGGCGCTGCTGCCCTACACGTCCACCGCGCGATAAGGGAAGGGTGACCGAAAAATGAAGATCATCCTCACCCACGAGGTCTCTGGCCTCGGTGCCGCCGGCGATGTCGTCGACGTCAAGGACGGTTACGCTCGCAACTACCTGGTCCCGCGTGGTTTCGCGATCCGCTGGACCAAGGGTGGCGAGAAGGACGTGGCGCAGATCCGCCGCGCCCGCAAGATCCACGAGATCGCGACCATCGAGCAGGCCAACGAGATCAAGGCCCAGCTCGAAGGCGTGAAGGTGCGTCTGGCCGTTCGCTCCGGCGACGCCGGCCGCCTCTTCGGCTCCGTGACCCCGGCTGACATCGCCACGGCGATCAAGTCCGCGGGTGGCCCCGACGTCGACAAGCGTCGCGTCGAGCTCGGTTCGCCGATCAAGACCCTGGGCTCGCACCAGGTGTCCGTGCGTCTGCACCCCGAGGTTGCCGCGAAGCTCGGCGTCGAGGTCGTCGCCGCGTAACGCTGCTCTCAGCAGTTGCTCTCAGGAGCAGGAAGGGCCGCACCCCTCGGGGTGCGGCCCTTCCGCCGTTTCACGTGAAACATGGCGTTTCACGTGAAACATTCACCGCGTGGGCATCGGTGGTCACCGCGTGGCGCCGGTGACGATCCAGCGGCCGGAGCGCGATCGCATCCAGAGGGTCAGCAGTCTGACGGTCATCATGAGCGTCATCGCCCACCACAGCGCCGTGAGCCCGCCGCCGAGCGCCGGCACCAGGAGCGCGACCGGGGCGAAGACGGCCAGAGTGAGCAACATGGCCCAGGCCAGGTAGGGGCCGTCGCCCGCGCCCATCAGGACGCCGTCGAGGACGAAGACCACCCCGGCGATCGGCTGGGAGACCGCGACGACGAGCAGCGCCGGGAGCAGGGTGTCCTGGACCGTGGTGTCGCCGGTGAAGAGCGGGATGAAGAGCGGTCGGGCGATGACGAGGAGTGCGCCCAGGACGACTCCGGAGACCACACCCCACTGGACCATGCGGCGGCAGACCTGTCTGGCGCCGTCGGCGTCGTCCGCGCCGAGGTAGCGCCCGATGATGGCCTGGCCGGCGATCGCGATCGCGTCCAGCGCGAAGGCCATCAGGCTCCACAGAGACAGGATGATCTGGTGGGCGGCGACCTCGGCGTCGCCCATGCGGGCGGCGACAGCGGTGGCGATCAGGAGGACCGCGCGCAGGGAGAGCGTACGGACGAGGAGGGGGGCGCCCGCCTGGGCGCTGGCGCGTATGCCTGCCGCGTCGGGCCGTAGGGAGGCACCGTGTCGCCGGGCGCCCCGGACGACCACGACGAGGTACACGGCGGCCATGGCGAACTGGGCGATGACCGTGCCCCAGGCCGAGCCGGCGATGCCCATTCCGGCGCCGTACACCAGGCCGACGTTTAGCAGCGCGTTGGCCGTGAAGCCGCCGATGGCGACGTAGAGCGGTGTACGGGTGTCCTGGAAGCCGCGCAGGACACCTGTGGCGGCCAGGACCACGAGCATGGCGGGGATGCCCAGGATGGAGATTCGGAGGTAGGTGGTGGCGTAGGGGGCTGCTGTGTCGGAGGCTCCGAAGATGTCGACCAGCCAAGGGGTCGTCGGCAGGGTGACGGCCACGACCGCCGCTCCGAGGAGGAGCGCGAGCCAGACGCCGTCCATGCCCTGGCGGATGGCGGCCTTGAGGTCACCGGCGCCCACGCGGCGGGCGACGGCCGCTGTGGTCGCGTAGGCGAGGAAGACGAAGACGCTGACGGCGGTGGTGAGCAGTGCCGCCGCGATGGCGAGACCGGCGAGCTGGGGGGTGCCGAGGTGGCCGACAATGGCGCTGTCGACCATCAGGAAGAGTGGCTCGGCGACGAGCGCGCCGAAGGCCGGGAGCGCGAGCGAGACGATCTCTCGGTCATGCAGCCGGCGGACGGCCTTGGAGGTCGGGGGAGCCTGGGTCATGGATCAAATCTAATCTTCCACAGGTAAGAGATACAATGCCTCTGGGGTCCTTACAAGTCCTCTCTGTGTAGTCGCGGGTGTGCGCCGTTTGTTCTGATCTTGGTCCGGAGGGAAAAGTTTTTCTCCCCCACAGTCGGTGGACGGAAGAAGCGCAGGTCAGGGGGGTGCTGTGGGGTGGGTTATGAGTTTGTCCACATGGCTGTCCCCCGGTCCGTGCACAGGTTCCGGTGAGTTCTCCACAGCATCTGGTCGTTCACCCACAGGCCCTGTGGATAACCAGATTGGCTGACGGTGCCCGCGGGCCTACCGTGGTCCGGCGCCCGACGCGCCAGAAGCGGAGTCAAAGCCTCTTGTTTGTCCGAGCCGTGGCGTAAGAAAGAGTGGCACGGCTAGGTCCGCGGAGCGGACGGGAGGAGGTGGCTTGGTGAGCATTCCCGAGCCCTTGGACGACCCCTGGGCCGACAGCGGACCGAGTGAGCGGCTGCCCGTCGCGCGACCCCGCGGCGAGGGCCGTGGACGTGGTCGGGGCCGTGAGGACCAGCACGACCGCGGCAGCGAGAGCGGCCCGTGGGACAGCGGCCTGTCCGGCTTCGAGCGGGTGCCCCCGCAGGATCTCGACGCGGAGCAGTCCGTCCTCGGCGGCATGCTGCTCTCCAAGGACGCCATCGCGGACGTCGTGGAGATCATCAAGGGACACGACTTCTACAAGCCGGCTCACGAGACGGTCTACGCGGCGATCCTCGACCTGTACGCGAAGGGCGAGCCGGCCGACCCGATCACGGTCGGCGCGGAGCTCACCAAGCGCGGTGAGATCACCCGCGTCGGCGGCGCCTCGTATCTCCACACGCTCGTGCAGTCGGTGCCGACCGCGGCCAACGCGGCGTACTACGCGGAGATCGTCCATGAGCGGGCCGTGCTGCGCCGTCTCGTGGAGGCCGGCACCAAGATCACGCAGATGGGATACGCGGCCGACGGGGACGTCGACGAGATCGTGAACTCGGCCCAGGCCGAGATCTACGCGGTCACGGAGCAGCGCACGACCGAGGACTATCTGCCCCTCGGCGACATCATGGAGGGCGCGCTCGACGAGATCGAGGCGATCGGCTCCCGCAGTGGCGAGATGACCGGTGTGCCGACCGGCTTCACCGACCTCGACCAGCTCACCAACGGGCTGCACCCGGGCCAGATGATCATCATCGCGGCCCGTCCCGCCATGGGTAAGTCGACGCTCGCGCTGGACTTCGCCCGGGCGTGCTCCATCAAGCACAACCTGCCCAGCGTCATCTTCTCCCTCGAAATGGGCCGCAACGAGATCGCGATGCGGCTGCTCTCGGCAGAGGCCCGGGTCGCGCTGCACCACATGCGGTCCGGCACCATGACCGACGAGGACTGGACCCGGCTGGCACGACGGATGCCGGACGTCTCCCAGGCCCCGCTGTACATCGACGACTCCCCGAACCTGTCGATGATGGAGATCCGCGCCAAGTGCCGCCGGCTCAAGCAGCGCGCCGGGCTCAAGCTCGTTGTCATCGACTATCTGCAGCTGATGCAGTCGGGTGGGTCCAAGCGGCAGGAGAGCCGCCAGCAGGAGGTCTCCGACATGTCGCGAAACCTGAAGCTCCTCGCCAAGGAGCTGGAGCTGCCGGTGATCGCGCTCTCCCAGCTGAACCGTGGTCCCGAGCAGCGCACCGACAAGAAGCCGATGGTCTCCGACCTGCGTGAATCCGGCTCGATCGAGCAGGACGCGGACATGGTCATCCTGCTGCACCGGGAGGACGCCTACGAGAAGGAGTCCCCCCGCGCGGGCGAGGCGGACATCATCGTCGGCAAGCACCGAAACGGCCCCACGGCAACGATCACGGTGGCCTTCCAGGGCCACTACTCCCGTTTCGTCGACATGGCACAGACCTGATCGGTCGCGATGTAGGTGTAGGTTCTCTAATCCCGTGTCATTTTCTCAGTCGTGATGTCATCAGGCTGGCCGATCTGACACGGGATTGAGAATCGCTGATCACTGCCGTCACTCGTTCGGGTGACCTTGCTTTGGGCCCGGCGCGGGAGTCCCACTCGAATGCGAACGTAGCGCTCGCGGGGGAGGCTGCCGACGATCCGGGGGTGACTCATGGCGGCAGGGCTGAGCGCGGCATCGATCACCGTGAGCATTCGGGGAGCGAACGGCAGCCTGATCGAGAACCGGGAGTGGGCCGGGACCTCGACCGACCAGCTTGCGGCGGCGGCACCCTGGCGGACCTTCCGCTGGTACAGGGGCCAACGGCACTACTCGGGTACCTACTGGTCCGCCACAATGCGCGATCACGTCATCTACGAGTCGCGCCTCGAACTCGCGCGGCTCCTCTTCGCTGATTTCGATCCGTTCGTACGGCGTGTCGTGGCCCAGCCCTTCCTGCTCAAGGCCGAGGTGGACGGGGCGGTGCGCAAGCACATCCCGGACTATCTCCTGGTCACTGACGAGGGGCCCGTGGTCGTGGATGTGAAGCCACTGCACCGGTTGTCCAAGCCGGAGGTGGCCTTCACTTTCGGCTGGACCCGTGAGGTGGTGGAGGTCCGCGGGTGGAAGTACGAGGTCTGGAGCGAGCCACCCGCGGCACAGGTGGAGAACATCCGCTTCCTGTCGGGTTACCGCAGAGACTGGCTGTTTGATCGTGGGCTCGTCGACGAGCTCCGAGGCGCTGAGCTTGACGGAGTCTCTCTGCGTCGCGCGGTGGCCAGCTTGCCCAGCCGCCCGGAGGAGCAAGTCCGGTCTGCGGTCTATCACTTGCTGTGGACACGCGAGCTCACGGTGGATCTCGACCGGCCGTTCAGCCCTGCGCACGTGCTCAGGAGGACGGCGTGACCAGGGCCGGAGCGCGGGTCGGTGTCGGTACACACTTCCGCTACGACGGGGAGACCGTCGAGGTGGTCGAGGTGGCTGCCACCACGGCCGGCAACGAGGCCGTCCTCAAGGACCGCCACGGCAGGCTCCTGCGTCTGTCCTTGCGGGAACTGCTCTTCTCCGACCGGGCCACCCTTATCCCCGAGGGGCTTGGACCGTCCTCGGACGACGCCGAGGAGATTGCCTCGGTGGTACTGGGGCAGTTGGACGAGGAGGACAGACGGAAGATCCTGGAGCGGGCCGAGCACATTCGGGAACTCCTCACGGGATATCGGTCCGGCAGTACCGAACTTGCGCGTGAAGGCGAACCGCGAGCTCCGTACGCGCCGACGCTGTCGCTGGACGCCCGCTATGCGGCGAAAGCTGCGGAACTCGGAGTCACTGATCGCACTATTCGACGGTGGGTCGCCGACTACCGCCGACACGGTGAGGCCGGCCTGGTGCAGCGGACAAGTCCCCAGGCAAGGCCCTTCGGCAGGGCCGACGACCGATGGGTGGAGACCGCGCTGGAAGTCATGGTCGAGCACACCGGAGAGTCGAAGCCATCACGCAAGATGGTCATAGACCGGACCCAGGCCCGGGTGATCGCGCGGTTCGGTCCTGAAGTCGTACCCCAGCCCAGCCAAGCCACGGCCTACCGGGTGCTCACAGAGCTGGAGCGGCGACACCCGCTGTTCCGGTTGAGTACGAAGCGCAATCGGGATATTGCCGATCGGCCGGAGGGTCCGTACGGCAAGTTGCGGCCGACGCGGCCGGGTGAGTACCTGCTGATGGACTCCACCCGCCTGGACGTCTTCGCGTTCGACCCGCTGACCCTGAAGTGGGTGCAGGCCGAGCTGAGTGTCGGGATGGACTGGTACACCCGCTGCATCACGGGCGTCCGGCTCACGCCGGTCTCGACGAAGGCGGTCGATGTCAGCGCGGTGCTATTCCAGTCGTTTCGGCCGCGGCCGGCGGGGCGGGACTGGCCGCGGCACGCGGTCTGGCCCGAGCACGGCATCCCCCGCACCCTCCTGGTCGACGTCGAAGGCGCCACCGGCCCAGGGCTGGCCTCGCCTCCACTGGTTCCCGAGACGCTGGTCGTCGACCACGGCAAGGTCTACGTCTCGGAGCATCTGACCAGTGTCTGCCGACGGATGGGCATCTCCATCCAGCCGGCCCGGCTGCGGACGGGCCGCGACAAGGGGCCGGTCGAGCGCTACTTCCGAACCCTGCGGGAGGGACTGCTGCAGGTGCTGCCCGGCTACAAGGGGCCCGACATCCACTCGCGAGGCGAGAGCCCGGAGGACGACGCGTTCTTCTTCCTCGACGAGCTTGAGGCGATCATCCGGGAGTGGACCGCGGCGGTCTATCACTGCCGGCCGCACTCCAGCCTGGTCGATCCGGGCCTGCCGGGTCTGCGGATGTCCCCGGCGAAGATGTTCGAGCACGGCATGGCCCGCGCCGGCTACATCGAGGTTCCCCGGGATCGCGATCTCGCCTTCGAGTTCCTCCAGACGAAGTGGCGCACGGTCCAGCACTACGGAGTCGAGATAGGCCGCCGCCGCTACAGCGGCCCCGGCCTGCCCGAGCCGGGCGTCCGCAGCCCCTACGACAGTCCGGTCAAGAACGGCTGGCCCTTCCAGGTGGACCCCGACGACATCACCCGGATCTACTTCCGTGATCCGGCTACTCGGGCCTGGCACACGCTGGTCTGGGAACACGCGCCGTCGGCCGAGATGCCGCTGAGCGAGGACGCGTTGACGTTCGCCCGGCAGCTGGCTGCCTCGAAGTATCGCTTTCCCGACGACCGGCTCGCCGTCGCTGATTTGTTGGAGCGGTGGAATCTCGGGCTGGGCACCACGATCGCCGAGCGGCGCATGGCGCTGCGGCTCTCGCGCGAGCAGGCCGCCATCGAACTTCCGGAGAGTGAGGCGGAAACGGTCGTCTCGCTTCCGTCCGTACGCAAGGCCCTCGGCCAGGACGAGCAGACCGCGGAACGGCGGGAGCCAGATGTGGTGACGGAGACAGGGGATGACGACGAGGCTGATCTGGAGGACCTCGCCGGGGAGGACGACTTCTACGCCGATGCCCTGGAGGACGTGTGAATGACGGCAGCGTTCCGCATCCGGGCAATCTTGCCTTGTCGCGGAAGGAGGACTTCAAGGCGTTCGCCGAGAGCCCTCGCCGTCGCCGGCCCGACCTGCTGACCCGAGAACAGCTGAAGTCCCTGCCCACGCAGGCGCGGGCGGACTACGACCGTCAGCGCCGGCAGTGGCACGCGAACATCGGCCCGGTCAAGACGCCGCAACTGACAGAGCTCCATGAAGACCTTTGGGACATCGTCGACAGCAACGAGCAGGACGGGGACAAGGCCAAGGGGGCGGTGGCCGTCGACGCGTTCCCGGGGCTGGGCAAGACGACCTCGGTGCTGGCTTTCGCTCGGGACTTCCACCAGCGGGAGATCGAGGAGTCGGGAGCGTTTACGAGCCAAGGGCACGAGCGGATCCCGGTCTGCCGGGTCGGGCTGACCGGGAACACCGGGATGAAGGATCTCAACCGGGCCATGCTGGAGTTCTTCGGTCACCCCGGACAGATGCGGGGGACCACCGCCCAGTTCGGACGGCGGGTGCTGGACTGCGTGCTGTCCTGTGATGTCCGCCTGGTGGTTCTGGACGATCTGCACTTTTTGAAATGGGGGCAGAAGAGCGGCATCGAGGTGAGTAACCACCTGAAGTGGATCGCCAACGAGTTCCCGGTGACGTTGCTGATGGTGGGCGTTGAGCTCGCGAGGAAGGGCCTGTTCGGCGAAGGAACGAACGGGCGCGACACCGCTCTGGCCCAGACCGGCCGCCGCACCACCCGCCTCGGACTTCGACCGTTCACCATCGATACGGAGGCCGGGCGCCGGGAGTGGCGGCAGATGCTGCTGGCCCTCGAACAGCGCGTCGTGCTCACCGACAAACACCCCGGCATGCTCGCGGACGACCTGTCGGACTACCTCTTCGCCCGCAGCACCGGACACATCGGCTCGCTGATGACGCTGATCAACCGCAGCTGCCAGCGGGCGGTCCGCACCGGCGCCGAACGTCTTGACCAGGAGCTCATGGACCGGGTGAAGAACGACGAGGCATCCGAGGCTGCCCGCCTCGAACTTCAGGCCGCGCTGGAGAAGAAACGGCTGACCAGCCGCCCGCGGCCCCGGCTGCGACGACCCGCATGAGAACGCCGACCCGCACCCTGCCGATCCGGCTGCCTCCACTGCCCGGCGAGGCCCTGGACTCATGGCTGGAGGCAACGGCCAGACGGATGGACACCGCACTCGGTGATGTCCTGCTGCACCTCGGCTTCCCGGTCCGGCACCGGGCCGGAAACCAGTTCCGGGGCATCCCGACAGACTGGACGATCTTCCTCGACGACCGGTTGGCCGCCGCTGTCGCACACGCCACCGGCACGGTCCCGGAGGCCGTCACCGCGATGACCCTGGCGCACTATGACGGACGAGCGCTGCAGCTGAGTTCCGGAGGCCGGGCTGTGACACGGCATGTCCTTTGGGGACGCGGAAGCGGATCCCGGTTCTGCCCGGACTGCCTCCACTCCAGCGATGGGCGCTGGCAACTGTCCTGGCGGCTTGGCTTCTCCTTCGCCTGCACCCGGCACCGCCGCCTGCTGGCGGACCGCTGCCCGCACTGCGGACGGGTCCCACGGCAGCGGCCTCGTTCCGGCCGGTCCGTTCCCCGGCCTGAACTCTGCGGCAATCCACCGATCCGCCCCGGCGGTCCGATCACGGCGGGTTGCGGCACCGACCTGACCCGTGCTTCGACGCTTCTTCTGCCTCCTGGCCACATGGTTCTCACGGCGCAGGACCGGGTATCCGAGATCATCAGCGGAGCAACGGCAGCCTTCGGCCCCTACCGGACCTCTCCCCAGCCGGCATCAGCGGTGCTGGCCGACATCCGCGCCTTGGGCATCCGCGTCCTGAGCGACCTGCCGGCGGCTGTCCTACGGGAACAGATCCCGGTTGATATCGCAGAAGCACACCTCAGCACCGATCCGGTCTCCCCGCACACCGGACAGGCGACGGAACGTCCGGGGTTCATGGCCCCATTCCGAGCTGCGGACACAGCCGTCGCGGTCACCATGGCCCTGAGCATCCTGGATCAACCAGGAATCCACCCTGCCGGCGAGGCCCTGCGGGACCTGCTGGAAGCAGTACGCGAGGAACTCGCGCGGATCTCCGCGACCAGCATCGACAGCTGGGGGCGGGGCATCAGCCCGGTGCTGCAGTCCGTGCACCTGGCCGCCCTCGCCTCTTCCCTCCGCCCCAGCGAATACGTCCGCTACCGCATCACGGCCGAGACTCCCCGCCGACCGACCAGGACCACGCAAGACATCGAGCAGCGAGCCAGGAAGATCCCCACGATGTTCTGGTCGTACTGGATGATCCGGCTCGCACCACCTGAAGGAATTCATGCGCGGGCTCTGGCCCCCGTTCTCGCCGCCCTGCTGCTGATTCCCGACAGCCGCACATCCCTGGACCAGGCAGCCGGGCTGGTTGGCGACGCCATCGACGGCACCGAGGTCTCACGCCTCCTTCAGGAACTCGACGACCTTCCGCAATGGCCGGACACCGCCACTGCCCTGGACCGGCTCGTCGAGTACCTCGATGCCAACAGCACCCCCATCGACTACGGCCGGCGCCGACTCCTCGACTACACCGGCCTGCTTCCCCATGACCGCTGGCTGGAGATCTGCCGCCGCACCGGAACACCCCCGGGAACCGGACGGCGCGAACGCATCGCACGCAGCCAGCTCTTCCAACGTCTCAGCGGCCTGCCCGCCGAGTCTCTCCCCGACGACCTGGGTGGGCTCGACAGCGCAGAGTTCCGGGCGACGTCCTTGCGGTTCACAGCGCTTCAGACCCCCGAACTCGCACACGCCCTCCAGCAGGAAGCTCTCAACTTCCTGGCCTCACACCACATCCACGACGAACCCTTGACCTGGCAGCCTCCCACCACCTTGCTGGCAGGGCTCTCACTTCCCGGCCCCGACCCGGCGCGCGTCGACCTACCCCACCTGCACCAACTCGTCCGAGAACGCCAGCACCCCGTTCAGCACGCCGCCCAGGTCCTGGGCACGACCGTCGAGGCCATCCGGCATGCTCTCGACGAACACCCAGCCCCCGCACCCACGCTGACAAAGAACGCTGCCAGAGCCACTGGCCGCATCCGGCAGCAAGCCCGGCAAGCCATTCCGGCAGAGCGCTTCACCCGGCTCTACCTCGACGAACACCGGTCCCTCCAGCAGATCGCCACCTTCACCGGCTTCTCCCGCAGAGTGCTGACCGACCTCGCGAAGGAGTACGGCATCCCGCTCCGCGAGGGGCCACAGGACTACAGGCGCCGCGGCACCATCGAACGGGACTGGCTCATCGATCAGTACGTCCACCGCCGACGGACCCTGCCGGACCTCGCCCGAGAAGCCGGCATGAGCACTGCGAACATGGCTCGCTGGGCCCACACCCACAAGATTCCTCTCCGGCCACGCGGCGGAGCCAGCCACCAGACCGCTCTCCGCACCGCCGACGAAGCCGAGGCTCTCCCCGCCATCCTCCGCAAAGCGTTGACCAGCCCATACGCACGGCAACGAGTCTCGCGGTTCCTGGCAGCCCAGTCCTATCCCACCCTCACCGAAGCAGCCCAAGACCTCGGCATCCATCCGTCGGCCCTGGTGATCCAGATCAACCGCCTCGAACGGGACCTCGGAAAAGCACTGCTTGAACGCGCGGAACGCGGCCGGGCCATGAAACTGACGCCCTTCGGCGAGAAGGTCATCGCGGCCATCCGCACAATGCCGGGCCAGTGCACGGGTCAGTCCTCATCTTGAATGTCATCGGCCCTGAACTGTGAGCCCATGTTGTTCCACATGAAGCTGTCCTGCCAGTCCGCCTTGCCGGCCGCCCAGCCGAGCATGGCGGTCAGGACCTTCGCCTGGGAGACGGTCCGGGTCTGATAGTGCTCGGCCGCTACGCCGTCCCTGAATTCGAGTTGGTACGTGTTGTCGTCACGCAGCAGCACCTGGACATACCAGCTGCCCTCCAGGTCCTCCTCCGCGCGCTCCAGGACCAGATGCGCGTTACCGCGCTGGAGGTTAGCCAGCATCCTGCCTATCGCTGGCTTCGAAGGCTTCCTCACCACGCGGCCCGCCTCATCAGTTGCAATCAGCATGGCGTGATCCTCCAACACGGCTCTGACATTGCCCCGGCGAGCAGTTCAGAGCATGTTGTCATCATGGGCTGGTGACGACATGGATGCGCTGCTACTGGGCCGAGGAAGACGTCTCGTTCTACTTCGAGGTCGACGCCGAAGGTTGGGTAACCCGGCAGATCGAGCTCGAAGGGCCTGAGTTGATCCCGATCGCAGCCGCCTCCCTCGCCGAATGGCAGCAGGCCCGCGACACAGGCCGCCTCGACGAGTACGACAACAGGTTCGGGATCACAGCAGAACTGCCCGTCTCTGAATGGGAAGGCCACGATCCGGAGAAGCTGACCTCTGACCAGTTCGAGGAGGTCTGGGACTCAGCCCGTCGGCAGATCGCAGCCCTGCCGTCGTGATTGCTCGCTGGGGTCGGATAGTCGCTTGCCGCACCCGCCCTGCCAGCTCGATCATGAAGTCTCGATCGAGGAGGCTTCGTGGGATTGTGTCTGTTCCCTGGGGACGGTGACCTCACCAGCCCAGACATCAGCTGGTCCTACTCGGGTTTCAGCGCCTTCCGCCAGCGCTTGGCGCAGGCCGAGGGGTTCACGCTGCCGGACATGTGGGGTTTCGGCGGGGACCGGCAATGGAGCGAGATCTCATCGACGCTTGAGCCCCTGCTGGACCATCCTGACGATTCCGGTGATCTATCCGCCGCCGATTGCGCCAGGGTCCTGCCCCGGCTGGCCGAGATCATCACGGAGTGGGAGACCGTGGAAGGCGACCCCACTGTCTTGCGGCACATCGAGGACGCCCGACAGCTCGTGATCGTGTTGAACATCTGCGTCGACTCGAACGTCGAACTGCTCTTTGGATGACATGAGCCAGGGAGCCAGGATGGCTTCGAGGAAATGACATGGCCGTGAGACAGAACCAATGCCAACCCGCGTGAGACACCGCCAAGACCTGCAGGTCACAGCGTCGCCATATGACACCGAAAGCGAGAACCTACACGCGATCGGACCGACTTCCCTCGGATCGCTCGCCCCGGGTGGTGCTGAAGCCGGGCGTTCCCCTTTTCGTGGTCGCCTCGTTCAGCAGGGCAGGTGAACCTATGGGGAGGGGAACACGTGCCCGGGCAGAGCGTACGAGAAGTGGTGCGGGACATCCTGGTCGAGCAGGCTCCGCGGGAGGCGCGGCTGCTGGATGGGATGGCGTCGCTGAGCGACAGGCAGGTCACGCGGGTGCTCCACCGCTCCCGCACGCGGAGGGAGCCACTCGGGTTTGGAGCCGCCGAGGTGGTCGCGCTGGTCGCGCCCGTCGTGTGGGTGGTGGTGAACGAGGTGGCCCAGAGGTCGGCGGCGACAGCTGTGGACGGGGCCAGCCGGTGGGGCAGCGCGTGGCTGCGCCGGGTGCGTCACCTTCCCGAGCCGGCCGCGGAGGTACCGGCGTTGTCCTCCGGACAGCTGGTGGAGGTGCGCCGGAGGGTTGTCGAGCGGGCACAGGCGTCGGGCATGGAACCGGCAGCGGCCGAGGCGCTGGCCGACGGGGTCGTGGCCCGCCTGGCCACGACGCCCGGCGATGGCTGACAGCGGCATTCCCCGCCGGGACCAGCGCTTACTGGGGCAGGGCACGACCCGGCGATGCGCACTGTTCCTGGTCCTGGTCGTGACGCTCGTGGTGGGGCTGTCGCTGCGCGCGGTCCGGGTCCTTGTGTCCAGTGGCCAGGATCCGGAGCTCCTGGCCATGGCGGACCTTCACCAGCGGGTGCTCCCGCCGCTGAGCGTGCTCAGACTGGTCGAGCTCGCCCGGCCGTACGAGGCCGAGATCCTGGACAACGCCGAGCCGATCGCTGTGACCGCGGGCGCGCTGACGTTGCTGATCGCCACCGCACTCCATCTCTGCGGGCCCGCCTTGCGGAAGCGCTCGCTTGTCCGCGTCGCCGATCCTCGTCTCCATGACATGCTCGTGCAGCTGACGCTCCGGGCCGGGGTGAAGCCGATTCCCGCCTTCTACTTCGATCCGCAACGCGCCAGCGCGGGTGCGGTCACCTTCGGCTCCGCGGGCAGCTACCACGTTGCTCTCGACAACGGCCTCGTGACGATGGCCGAGGATGCTCGCTGCAGCATCCGGGGCAGGCAGACCGAGGAGGGGGCGGTCTTCGCGGCGGTGGTACTGCACGAGCTGGCCCACCTTCGTAACCACGATGTCGAATTGGGCAGCGCCGTACGGGCCCTGTGGATGGCCTTCACCGCCACCGCCGTCCTGCCCTACGCGACACTCCTCGCCTGGCTGTGGGGGAGCGAGCTCTCCGGTACCCGGTACTCCTGGTCGGGGTCGGGGCCGCAGTGGTCGCCGCTGGGAGAAGGAGCCCTGACGGCCGTTCTGGTCGTCATGGTGTACGCGGCCTATACCGACATCCTGCGGCATCGCGAGTTGTGCGCCGACCTGGACGCGGTCGACTGGGGCGCCGATCCGGACGCGTGGAACGCTGTGGCCGAGAAGCAGGCAGGCCGCCGCATGGGACCGGAGTGGAAACTGGAGCACTGGCAGTCCGAACCGGATGACGGGTGGATCAGCGTGTTCGGCTGGGCGCGGAAGTCCCGCCCGCTGCGCAGCGCGACCCGGCCCTGGCACACCCATCCTGGCTGGTGGTGGCGGATTCGGGCCCTCAAGCGGCCGGCTCATCCGACGGGGCCCAACGGCACCTGGACGCAGGCCGTGATCCTGACAGGGACGGTGATGGCGCTGATGCACATGCTCTTCAACGAACTCGCCCACGCCGCAGGACTGGCCTTCCTGACGTCTTCGCTGTTCTACGCGGGGCTGGTGCTGTGCGTGTCGCTCGGCCGCCCCCTCACCGTCCACCCGGCCCACACCTTCCACCCTCAGCCACGTGCCTTCGGCGGCGAGTCCCGAGGCAGGGCGCGCCGTGCGGCGCTACTGGGAGGGTGTTTCCTGCTGCTCCTCGTGCTCGACCCGCTGGGCGGAGTGTTCGGCGCCTTCGGGTAACCCCTGCCGGCTCCGAGCGTCACGACGCGGCTGTGCCCCCTTGCGGCCCGGGTGTTTCCCCGGCCGCAAGGGGCACGCGTGGGCGGTACTCAGCCGACCTTGCCGACCGGGTTGATCTGGATCGGAAGGCTGGGGGAGTCCGGGTTCGCGACCGGGAGGGAGCCCGCGGGCCAGTCGAGGGTGACGGTCTTCGTCTCGTTCGGCGGGGTGACCAGGATCTTGGCCACCCGCACCCCGGAGCCGCCGGAGTTGTTGACCGGGAACGTGATGTTGAAGGCGGCGGACTCGCCGTCCTTGATCACGGCGCGCACGGGCTTGTCGCCGTTGCGGGCCACGGACAGGGTGTCGCCGGCCGCCGTCTTCAGGTCCACGCCGGCGAAGCCGTTGATGGTGCAGTCACGGCCGCCGCCGTTCTTGAACTGGACGGTGACGACGCCCTCCTTCTTGTCGTACGTGTTGTCGACGGCGTTGACTTCCAACTCGTCGCTGCGGCAGATGCCGATCGACCCCCCGGTGTTGGTGCCGGTGCCCGCGGCGTTGCCTTCGCCGCCCGCGTTGCCCCCGCCGTTGCTCTTGCCGCTTCCGTCGGCGCTGTTGCCGGAGGTGGTGTTGCCGGTCGTGCTTCCGGTGCTGCTGCCGCTGGAGGCCTTGTCCGTGCCGCCGCCGCCCGACCCGCCGTTGCTGCCCGTCTGGGCGCTGGTCGAGGAGCCGGCAGGCGCGGCGTTCCCGGTGTCGGTGCCGTTGCATGCGGTCAGGGAGAGGGCGCTGAAAAGCGTGAGGCCGGCGAGGACCGTCTTGGTGGCGTGCGTGAGCTTCATGGGTTCCCCCGTTATGTGCTGGTGGTGATTCGCGGCCGGTCGGCGTTTCCGTCCGGCTCGGCAACAGAGAATCCGTTCCAGGGAGGTGGCGGCAAGCGATGGCGGGGCATCAGGGACGCTGGGATGCCGAGACGGGTCTGACCTGCTGGAACGCCATGCCCTGGGATGAGGTGATGGGATGCGTTCGACGGAGTTCCGTGCCTTGGGATGGAGACCGGCGCGGTTCTCGCGGAGCCGACTCGGTCCTTGCCGCGCAGGTATCCGACGGGAAATGTGGTCGACTCCCGTGCGTTCGCGGCGTTGGATCGGTGCATGACCTCACCCTTCGAAGCTCTGCTTCCCAGTACCGAACGCGCTCTGCTGCACCGTGTCGCCGTCGCCCAGTCCGAGGGGCGCTCCCCTTCGCTCGTCGGGGCCGTGGCCCGCGACGGCCGGATGGTGTGGAGCGGAGCGCGCAGCTGTGTCGACGGGCACGCCCCGGACGCCGACACGCAGTACCGGATCGGGTCTCTCACCAAGGTGTTCACCGCTGTTCTGGTGATGCGGCTCCGTGACGAGGGACTCCTGGATCTGAACGACCCGCTGGAGAAGCACCTTTCGGGGACGGGCGTCGGCGAGGTGACCATCGCCCAGCTCCTCGGGCACAGTGCGGGTCTCGCGGCCGAGGCTCCTGCTCCGTGGTGGGAGCGGACGCCCGGCACGGTACGGCCGGAGTTGGCCGACGTGCTCGGTGGCGACGCGTTTCGCCACCCGGCCGGGCGCCGCTTCCACTACTCCAACCCCGGTTACACACTGCTCGGTTCGCTCGTCGAGGCGCTGCGCGGAGTCTCCTGGGAGGAGGCGCTGCGCGGCGAGATCCTGGAGCCGCTGGGCCTGACGCGGACGAGCGTGCAGCCGGTCGCCCCGCACGCCGGCGGCTGGGCCGTCCACCCGTGGGCCGACGTGATGCTGCCCGAGCCCTCGGAGGACCTGGGGTTGATGGCGCCGGCGGGGCAACTCTGGTCGACTGCCGAGGATCTCTGCCGCTTCGGCGTGTTCCTTGCTCAGGGCGACGACCGTGTGCTCGCGGCGGCCTCGGTCGAGGAGATGCGTACGCCGGCGGTGGCGCCCGGCGCCGGTGACTGGGAAGGCGGTTACGGGCTGGGCGTTCAGCTGCTGCGCTGGGACAGCCGGACGCTGGTCGGTCACACCGGCTCGCTGCCGGGCTTCGTCGCCTGCCTCTGGGTGAGTGTCGAGGACGGCGTGGCGGCGGTCGCGCTCGCCAATGCCACGTCCGGGCCGCTGATGGCGACTGTGGCAGGCGATCTCGTGCGGATCGTGGCGGAGGCCGAGCCCAGGTTCCCCGAGCCCTGGCGGCCGCTGCCCGAGGCGGAGGTGGACCAGGAGCTGCTGGAGCTGACCGGCCCCTGGTACTGGGGCACGCACGCCTTCGGACTGCGCCTCGGTCCGGATCGGGCGGTGACCCTCGATCCGCTGAGCGGTTTCGGACGGCGGGCGACCTTCCGGGCCCTGCCAGAGGGCGGCTGGGTAGGCCTCAACGGCTACTACCTGGGAGAGACGCTCCGGGCCGTGCGGCGGTCTGACGGCTCGGTGAGCCATCTCGATCTCGGGTCCTTCGTCTTCACCCGGGAACCGTACGAGCGGGGCGACGCGGTTCCGGGCGGTGTGGACGAGGCGGGGTGGCGCGGCCTCTGAGGGCTGTTTCACGTGAAACATGACGCCGGGGCCGCGCTCCCGGCGTCATGGCTTCTCAGAGGCTCAGCTTGAAGCCCACATGGGAGGCCTCGAACCCCAGCCGCTCGTAGAAGCGGTGGGCGTCCGTACGCGTGGCGTCCGAGGTCAGCTGGAGGAGTTGGCAGTTCTGGCGGCGGGACTCCTCGATGGCCCACTCGATGAGCCGCGTTCCCAGTCCGCTGCCGCGCTCCTCCGCGTGGATCCGAACGCCTTCGATGATCGACCGGGTGGACCCACGACGGGAGAGTCCGGGGATGATCGTGAGCTGGAGCGTGCCGACCACCGCGGTTCCGCGGACGGCCACCACCACATGCTGGTTCGGGTCCTGGGCCAGGCGCTCGTACGCGGCGGTGTACGGGGTGAGGTCGTCGGGGGACTCTCGCTGGGCGCCCAGCGGGTCGTCGGCCAGCATCGCGACGATGTGCGGCAGGTCGTCCACGGTCGCGGGCCGTATCTCAAGATCGCTCATGAGGCGCAGCCTATGCGGGGACGTGGAGCCCTTCGACGACGCGGACCAGGGGAGCCAGCTCCGGGTTCTTCGCCGCCTCGTCGAGGGCCTCGCGCAGCGCCCCGTCATTGGTGGGCCGGGCCTCCGCGAGCAGCTTCATGCCGTCCTCGGTGACGTCGGTGTAGATGCCGCGCCGGTCGGTGGCGCAGAGGTACCGCGTGAGAAGCCCCCGGTCCTCCAGGCGGGTCACCAGGCGCGTGGTGGCGCTCTGGCTGAGGACGACGGCGTCCGCGACCTGCTTCATCTGGAGGTGCCCGCCCGGGCCGCTGTGCTGGCGGCTGAGCACATCGAGCAGCGAGTATTCGCGCACGCTCAGTGCGTGCTGGGACTCCAGCGCGCGTTCGATGTGGGATTCGATCCTGCCGTGCAGCAGCGAGAGGGCGCACCAGCCCTGGGAGAGGGCGGTGAGGGCGGGGTCGGTCGCGGTCATGGTGTCTCTCCTCGGTCCGGAGCGGCTTCTCCCAGAGTAGACGAAGAATGCAAAAGCCCGCGTGTGCAATTACCCCGGCTTTATCCCGCCGCGACGGTCAGGGGTGCGAACCGGCGGCTCCAGTCGCCCGGAAGGCCGGGCAACGAGCGCACCATGACGGCGTTGAACGCGATCGGGGCGAGGCCGTTCGCCTTGAGCCAGGTGATCAGCGACTCGTGACGTACGTCGATGTCCGTGCGGAGAGGTCGGTCGGTGGCGGCGGCCAGGGATGCGACGAGGGCCTGCGCGGTGGCCGTGTCACGGGCGATCAGTGGGCCGACGACATGGGTGTTCATGTTCGGCCAGGCCGCGGCGAAGCCGGTGATCTCGCCCTTCTCCTCGGCGACGCGGATCTGGTCCGCGAAGGCCGGCAGGCGGGTGAGCATGTGGGTGCGGTCCAGGCCGAAGACCTCGGTGTCCAGACGGAGGATCGTCTGGAGGTCCTCGGCGGTGGCGGCCCTGGTGGGAACCGCCGGGGCCGGCTCGGTCGCGGTGAAGTGCCCACTGAGCATTTCGGCTCGTCCCGTATGGACGAAGCCCAGCTGCTCGTAGAGCGGCTGCCCGTTGGGGGTCGCGTGGAGGGTGAGGGGGGTGTCCCCGGCCTCCGCCACGAGATGGCGCATCAGCCGGCGCCCCACTCCCTGGCGGGCATACCGCTCGGCGACGAGCACCATGCCGATCGTGGCGAGCCCGGGCCCGTACGAGGTCACCACACTGGACGCGATCAGCCCCTTGCCGTCGGGGTCGTCGATGCCGTAGCCGGTCCCCGCGGTCAGCAGGAGGTTCCACTTGTGTTCCTCACGCGGCCAGCCCCGGTCCTCGGAGAGATCGGAGCAGGCGGTGAGGTCCTCGGCGGTGAGGACGCGGACGGGGAGCTGGTCGAGCGGGGCGAGCGACGTCGGCATGCCGCTCAGGCTGTCTGACGCAATGATCGTCCGTCCACCGCTTTACGGGAACTGGCCGATACCCGCAGGCGCCGCCCTCGCCGCGTCAGCCCCCAGGGCTTCAGCACCGAGATCGCGGTCATGAAGAGATAGGCCGTCGTCGACACCACGGGTGCCGCGACGAGGCTGGAGTCGGGCACGCCGGCCGCCGCCGCGTGTGCGATCTCCGGGCGCAGCGCGAAAACGGTCGCGGCTGCCGTGGCCAGGGTGATCCAGAACTTGATCCAGACCCAGCGGTGCCGGGCCAGACCCCAGGGGGTGCCCAGGGAGAGCGCCAGCCCGCTGACCAGGGTCACCACGGCGACCGGAGCGAGCAGCCAGTCCGCGAACACTTTCATCGCACGGTAGGCGGCCTCGGTGAGCGACGGGTCGCCCGTTGTGTACGCCGTGATGCCGAGCGTCAGCAGTCCCACGCTGAGGCCGAGCCACGCCACCGAGACGGCGACATGGACGACGAGGAGAGCCCGCCGGGCGGGTCGCTGGAGATGTTTCACGTGAAACACCGTGCCGTGCCGGCCTCTCGTCCCGCGTCTGACGACGGGAGTAGCCGCACGTACTAGCCTCGGCGTACATGACGAACTCCCCGGGCCGCGGCAGGCTTCATCTCTTCGATCTCGACGGCACCCTGATCCGTGGTTCGGCGGCCGCGGTGGAGCTGTCGCGGCAGCTCGGCCTCACCGAGGAGATCGCCGCCTTGGAGCGGGGATTCCTGCTGGACGGGATGACCCCCGACGAGTTCGCGGTCCAGGCCCACGCGCTCTGGTCCGCCCTCACGCCGGAGCACGTCGCGGCTGCCTTCGACGGTGCCCCCTGGCTGGCAGGCATCCGCGAGGTCTGGGCGGACATCCATGCCGAGGGTGGTCGCTGCGCCGTCATCTCGCTCTCGCCGGACTTCTTCGTGGAGCGGCTGCTCGGTTGGGGAGCCGATGCCGCCCATGGCTCCCGCTGGCCGGCGGTGCCGTTCACCGAGCCCATCCATCGACCGGGCATTCTCGACGCAGCGGCGAAGGTACGCATCGCATGGCGTCTCTGTACGGAGTACGGGGTGGGTCTGGAGGACTGTGTGGCCTACGGCGACTCGATGTCCGACGCCCAGCTCTTCGCCACCGTGCCGGTGACCGTGGCGGTCAACGCCGATCGCCATCTGGCCGGTCTCTCGCGACATTCCTACACCGGGGCGGATCTACGAGAGGCGTACGACCTGGTCCGAAAGGGCGCAGCCTAGCCGTCATCGCGGGGTTTGGCCCGAGAATTCCGCTTTCTGTCCGAACCGGTGGTCGAAGCTGTCAAGCTGCGACGACGAGAGCCGCAGGCGTGAGGCGAGGCAGACGATGGAAGAGGCCGTGCACGGCGACGGCGAAGCACCGCCCCGGATAGCTCAGGGGCGACTCCCCGACAGGGCATCTCCCGAACGGCCGTCCGCCGAGCGGCCATCCCCCGACGCGATCCTCATCCGCCGCACCCTGGCAGAGATCGCCCCCGTCGCCGACAAGGTGACCTCCTACTTCTACGCATTGCTCTTCGTCCGCCACCCCGAGCTGCGCGCGATGTTCCCCGCGGCCATGGACACCCAGCGCGACCGCCTCCTCAAGGCGCTCCTGACGGCGGCCGAGCACATGGACAACGCCCCCGTCCTCACCG
This sequence comes from Streptomyces sp. P9(2023), assembly GCF_032436795.1. Taxonomy (NCBI): domain Bacteria; kingdom Bacillati; phylum Actinomycetota; class Actinomycetes; order Kitasatosporales; family Streptomycetaceae; genus Streptomyces; species Streptomyces sp. P9(2023). The sequence goes on along the minus strand of NZ_JAUPWM010000028.1, from coordinate 57,940 downwards.
AGTACCTCCAGAACCTGGGCCGTGGACACCGCAAGTACGGGACCGGGTCCACCCACTACCCGGCCGTCGGCGAGGCCCTGATCGGCGCGCTCATCCGGTACGCCACTCTGACCTGGAACACCGAGACCGAGGCCGCCTGGGTGCGGACGTACACCACGATCTCGCAGATCATGATCGACGCGGCGGCCGAGGACGAGCTCGTGGCGCCCGCCTGGTGGCAGGCCGAGGTCGTCTCGCACGATCTGCGGACCCCGGACATCGCGGTGATCACGCTCCGCCCCGGCCAGCCGTACGGCTTCCTGGCCGGTCAGTACACGACGGTGGAGACCCCCTGGTGGCCGCGGATATGGCGGCACTACTCCTTCGCCTCGGCGCCCCGGCCCGACGGGCTGCTCTCCTTCCACGTCAAGGCTGTCCCGGCCGGCTGGGTCTCCAACGCGCTCGTGCACCACGCGCGACCCGGCGACGTCCTGCGCCTCGGTCCGCCCGCGGGAACGATGACGGTCGACCACTCCACGGACAACGGGCTGCTCTGTCTGGGCGGAGGAACCGGGATCGCACCGATCAAGGCGCTGGTCGAGGACGTCGCCGAGCATGGCGACCGGCGCCCCGTGGAGGTGTTCTACGGGGCGCGCAGCGACCACGACCTGTACGACATCGACACGATGATGCGGCTCCAGAAGACGTTCCCCTGGTTGTCGGTGCGGCCGGTCACCGAGGACCAGGCCCAATTGCCGGACGCCGTGCGTCAGTACGGCCCGTGGACCGAGTACGAGGCCTATCTGTCGGGCCCGCCAGGCATGATCCGGCGCGGCGTGGACACCCTGCGGGGAATCGGCATCCCCGCGGAGCGGATCCGGCACGACTACCTGGCGGAGTTCGCGTCCTAGCCGAGGCGCGCGGACGCGCGCCCTAGCCGAGGTCGGGGGCGTGCATCGCGCGTACGCCCTCGATGTTGCCGTCCAGGTAGTGGCGCAGGGAGAGCGGCACGAGATGGACGGCGGCGATGCCGACCCGGGTGAACGGCACCCGGACGATCTCGTACTCGCCGACCGGTTCCTCCATCTCCGGGCCGTGCCGTAGCGAGGTGTCCATCGATTCGAGTCGGCAGACGAAGAAGTGCTGGACCTTCACTCCCGAGACACCGCCGTCGACGATGTGTTCGACGGTGTCGACGAAGCAGGGGACCACATCGGTGATCTTGGCGCCGAGTTCCTCGTGCACCTCGCGGTGCAGGGCCTGGACGACGGTGGTGTCCGAGGGCTCGACCCCGCCACCGGGCGTCAGCCAGTAGGGATCCACCCCCGGCTTCGTGCGCTTGATGAGGATGAGGTCGTTTCCATCGAGCAGAATGGCGCGTGCGGTGCGCTTGACCACAGGACGTTCGGTCATGGGAAGAAAATGGCCCGCCGAAGGTGTCCTGAAACTCACCAGTCTCCGGAGGCCCGAAGGAGCCACTCGTGCGCCCTCGCCAGGTGCGGCAGCCCGAGGGTCCCGGTGCGGACGACCAGGAAGTAGGTCCGCAGTGGAGGCACCGGCGGATCGAGCAGCGCCACGAGACGGCCCTGCTCCAGCGCCTCCTCGCACAGATAGCGGGGCAGGACGGCGAGGCCCGCCCCGGCGGCGGCGGATTCCAGGACGGCGCGCAGATCGGGCGCCACGACGGTGGCGGCCGCGGCCGGCTTGGTCTCGAAGACGGCCGCCCAGTAGCGCGAGACGAACGGCAGCGACTCGTGCACCTCCACCACGGGCAGCTGCTCCAGGACGACGGCACCCTTGCGCAGCAGCAGGTCGGGAGCCAGCCGGGCGGCCCAGCGCGGGGCGGCGACCAGCACATGTTCCTCGTCGCAGAGCGGAGTGGAGCCGAAGAGGCTGCCGCGGGGGCGGGCGGTGGCGATGGCCAGATCGTGGTGGCCCGCGGCCAGCCCGTCGAGGATCTCCTCCGTCGATGCGGGGAAGGCCGCCCGTACCGCGAGCCCTTGGGAGACCAGCGGGGTGAGGGCGGGCAGGGCGCGCGCCGCGGTGAACTCGGGAGGACCGGCGAGATGCAGGGTGCGGACGCCGTTCTCCTCGTCCAGACCGGTCTCGGCGATCTCCACGAGCGCGTCCAGATGCGGGGCGGCGCGATGGGCGAGTTCGTCGCCGATGGTGGTGGGGGTGACCCCACGGGCCTGTCTGAGGAACAGCGGCCGGCCCAGTTGCCGCTCCAGGGTGCGGATCTGGCTGGTGACCGCGGGCTGGGAGAGGCCGAGAAGCGCTGCCGCGCGGGTGAAGGAGCCGGCCCGGTGCACCGTGACGAAGGTGCGCAGCAGGGCGAGATCCATGTCCGCCCCCTCCCGGCCGGCGTGGCCGTTCGACTCAGGCGGTCGGGTGACGGCGCCTCAGGACCGTCCAACTATAAATAAGTCGATAGGTCTCTGTCGCTACCGTGATTGGACACTGACGCAGAGTCAACTAGCCTTGTTCAAGCGGTTCTCCGCGCGTGGAACCGGGGGGCGTTCCGAGCCATGAGGGGGGAGGCTCGGAGCGCCCCATCGTCCGTCCGGTCCGCTCAGCCGGCGGCCGCCTCCGCCGCGTCGAGGGCGCGCAGCACGTCCGCGATCAGGTCCTCGGGGTCCTCGGCCCCGACGGAGAAGCGGATGAACCCCTCCGGCACGGCGTCGCCGCCCCACCGTCCGCGCCGCTCGGCCGACGAGCGCACGCCCCCGAAGCTGGTCGCGTCGTCCACCAGCCGCAGCCCGTCGAGGAACCGCTCGGCCCGGTCCCGGTCGGGGAGCACGAAGGACACCACCGACCCGAAGCGCCGCATCTGGGCCGCCGCCACCGTGTGCGAAGGGTCGTCGGGCAGACCGGGATACCGCAGCCCGGTCACCTCTCCCCGCTTGCTCAGGGCCTCCGCCAGCGCCAGTGCGGAGGAGCACTGCCGGTCGATGCGGAGCTGGAGGGTGGCCAGGGAGCGGTGGGCGAGCCAGGCCTCCATGGGCCCGGGGATCGCGCCGACGACCTTGCGCCAGCGCCGTACCTCCGCCGCGCGGAGCGGATCGCGGCAGCTGACATGGCCGAGGAGGATGTCGCCGTGCCCGGTCATGCCCTTGGTGTCGCTGGCGACGGAGAAGTCCGCGCCCAGCTCCAGGGGCCGCTGGCCGAGCGGGGTGGCCAGGGTGTTGTCGACGGCGACCAGCGTCCCGCCCTCGTGCGCCGCCCGCACCAGACGGCGGATGTCGCAGACGTCGAGCCCGGGATTGGAGGGCGTCTCGATCCACAGCAGCCGCGCCCCGTCCAGTACGGACAACTGTGCGTCGCCGCCGGTCGGCGCGGTACGGACCTCGATCCCGTACGCGCGGAGCTGCTCGTGCAGCAGCGGCAGCGCCTGGTAGCCGTCGTCCGGCAGGACGACCGCGTCGCCCGCCTTGAGCTGGGAGAAGAGGACGGCGGAGATGGCGGCCATGCCGGAGGCGAAGACGAGCGTCTCGACGCCCGGCTCCCCCGGTGCCTCCAGTTCGCCGATGGCGCGTTCCAGATGGGTCCAGGTGGGGTTCTCGTCCCGCCCGTACGTATAGGGGCCGGTGGGGGCGCCGGGCAGATGGAAGTGGGCGGCGAAGACCGGCCCCGGCAGGGTCGGTTCGTGCTTCACCGGCTCGGGCAGCCCGGCCCGTACCGCCCGTGTCCCGTCGCCGACGGCGCCGAGGCCCTCGGCGCTCCCGAACGTGTCCGTGCTCATACCGCCCGTTCCTCCACACTCTCGCTTACGGCGGCCAGCAGTCCTTCGCTCGCCGCCTCCACCATCTCCAGGCACTCCTCGAAGCCGTCGGTCCCGCCGTAGTACGGGTCCGGCACGTCGAGTTCGCCGTGCTCGCCGACCGCCGGATCGTACGAGCGCAGCAGCCGCACCTTCGTCGCGTCCGCCGGCGTCGGGGCGAGCCGCCGCAGCTCCCGCAGGTGCCCCTCGTCGAGGGCGATCACCAGGTCGAGCGCCGGGAACCAGGAGGCACGGAACTGGCGGGCGGTGTGCCCGGTGCCGTAGCCGTGCCCGGCCAGGACGGCGACCGTGCGCGGGTCGGCGGTGTCGCCCTCGTGCCAGCCGCCGGTGCCCGCGCTGTCCACCTCGACCACGTCGGCCAGGCCGGCCTCCTGCACGCGGGCGCGGAAGACGGACTCGGCCATCGGTGAGCGGCAGATGTTGCCGGTACAGACGAAACAGACGCGGTAGGTCATCGGGCGCCCTCAGTCCCCGTCGGGGAGCACGACGTTGAGCGCCCACGAGACGACGGAAATGATCAGGCCACCGAGGACGGCGGTCCAGAAGCCTTCGACATGGAAGCTGAGTTCGAGCTTGTCGGCCAGCCAGGAGGTGAGCAGCAGCATCAGGGCGTTGATCACCAGCGTGATCAGGCCGAGGGTGAGGATGAACAGCGGAAGCGAGATCAGCTTGACGATCGGCTTCACCAAGAAGTTCACCAGCCCGAAAACCAGGGCGACGAGGATGAGCGTCCAGGCCTTCTTGCCCGTGCTGTCACCGGTCAGGGTGATGTCCTGGAGCAGCCAGATGGCCACTCCGAGCGCGCCCGCGTTCGCGAGCGTCTTGACTACAAAATTCTTCATGTGTCTGATCGTGACAGACATGATCGGGCCAACGGCAGGGGCAGAACACACGATGAAAGCATTCCGACTGGACGAGCTCGAGGCGGAGCGCGCCGCCAACGACGGTGCGTACCTCCAGTTCCTGCGGGAGCGGAACATGTCCGTCGGTCTGTACGCGCTCGACGCCGGCTCGCTCGACCCGCAGCAGCCGCACGGACAGGACGAGGTGTACTTCGTCGTCAGCGGGCGGGCCGCGATCACGGTGGGGATGGAGACGACGCAGGTGGCGCGAGGCAGCGTGGTCTACGTGCCGGCCGGGGTCGCCCACAAGTTCCACCACATCACCGAGGACCTGCGGGTCATGGTGGTCTTCTCCCCGCCGGAGGGCTGACCTCCCCTAGGGGGTGGATCAGGGGAGAGCAAGGGCTCCCAGGCCCCCGTGGCGCAGGTGCCGCACCTAGCATCGAAGGTGTCCGGCGCAGAGCGCGCGGGACGGACTTTTCAGGAGATGAGGTAAGCGCGATGGCGGTACGAGAGATCCTCGCGGGGATGCCCTGGTGGGTGAAGTGGGTCGCCATACCCGTCATCGCCCTGTTCGTCTTCGGTGGCCTGATCACCAGCATCGCGACGTTCGTGATCGGCATGCTCTTCAAGGTGCTGGTCTTCGTCGCCCTGGTCGGCGGACTGATCTACGTCGTACGGAAGTTCATGTCCTCGTCGACCTCGCGCGAGGACTGGTAGCAGACGCTACCCATCGGTACGCCCCGTCGGCCGGGGGTTAGCCCGGCCGGGGGACGCAGCCTTTGAAACCACGGTCAGGCCTGGGGGCTGCCATTAGAGTGGAAAATCTCTGCCGCCCCGGGGAAAACTGGCGTAGCCCTCCGCACTGATCGCACCGATCCGCGGTTGTCCACCCGTCCCGGGCGGGTCCGCCCACCGGACCCCACCGGTTCCCAGGCCGCGGCGGGCGCGCGGGGGCGGCCCCCGCGGGCGGGTGTACGGCACCCGTCGTCACGCCTGGGGGTGACCTTTGGCCACGGCTACGCAGTCCGCCGTTCCTACGCTGATCGGCTCGGTGCAGCGGGCGCTGAGACTCTTGGAGGCCGTGGGCTCCCACGAGGACGGAGCCCCCGCCAAGCAACTGGCCCGGGAAGCGGGACTCCCGCTGCCCACCGCGTACCACCTGCTCCGCACCCTGACCCACGAGGGCTATCTGCGCCGCGAGAAAGGTGTGTTCGTCTTCGGCGACGCGGCAGGTCGTCTGGCCGGTGGCGGAGTTCTGCAGAATCGTCGCACCAAGATCGAGGACTCCCTCGCGCACTGGCGCGACGAGATCGGGGTCCCCGTCTACTTCGCGATCTACCGCGAGGGCGAGATCGAGCTCGTCGCCGTCGCCGACACCCCCGCCGCCCCCGCCGTGGACGAGTGGGCCGACTTCCGCGAGACGGGTCACGCGCACGCGATCGGTCAGTGTCTGCTCAGCCAACTGGATCTGAAGAGTCGTCAAGACCACCTCGACCGCCATCCAGTGGAAGCCATCACTCCGTACACGCTGAGTAACCAGAGTGCGCTTTTGGATCGTTTGGGCGCTATGGGGCGAATGGAGCCCCTGGTGGAGCGTCAGGAATATGCGCTCGGCACGGTCTGTGCCGCGATTCCCATCACCGCGGGGTCCACCGCGGCCGCCATGGCGATTTCCGTGCCCCTTCACCAGGAAGAACGGTTGCTGCCCGCAGTCGATCGGCTACGTAACGAGATCGGAAGGCTCCTCAGCTCCTTCGCTTTCTCTATCAGTATCTGAAAAATCACTCCTTGTGATCTGCTAGCCCTTCCAGCACGATTGCGTCAAGAAGGCCAAGGGGGATCATTCCTGGCCGTTTTGATCACAGCTTTCAGCAGCCGTGTTTACACAACTGCTCCATCTACTGCGGGGTACATGATGCGAGAGTCCGTTCAGGCCGAGGTCCTGATGAGCTTCCTCGTCTCCGAGGAGCTCTCCTTCAGGATCCCGGTGGAACTGCGTTACGAGACCCGGGATCCCTACGCGGTGCGGATGACGTTCCACCTTCCCGGAGACGCGCCCGTGACCTGGGCGTTCGGCCGGGAGCTGCTGCTCGACGGGATCAACCGACCCAGCGGGGACGGCGATGTGCACATCGCGCCGACCGACCCCGAGGGTCTTTCGGACGTCGCCATCCGGCTCCAGGTCGGCAGCGACCGGGCCCTGTTCCGGGCCAGCGCTCCACCGCTCGTCGCCTTCCTCGACCGTACGGACAAGTTGGTTCCGCTCGGTCAGGAACGGACACTGGGCGACTTCGAGGACAACCTGGAGGCGGCTCTCGGCCGGATTCTTGCAGAGGAGAACGCCGGCTGAGCGGGCCGGCCCGCCTAGGCCAGGCCGCCGCTCAGCCCCAGCCCCAGCCCCAGCCCCAGGACCAGCCCCGTCCGGTTACTTCGCCAAGCGGCGGCGGCCGCCCCTGGCTGAACGCTTCTCCGGCGTTCCAGGCCGGTCCGCCGAGACGACGAGCGCGGCGAGAACGGTCGTGACCGGCACCGAGGCACCAGACCGATCGACCCCACCAGCGTGCGGACGATCTCCTTCGCGACCAGCTCGCTGTTGGCCACTGTCCCCACGCTGCTCTGCGCGATGGAGAAGAGCAGCAACAGGGGCAGGGCCGCACCGGCGTACGCGAGGACCAGGGTGTTCACCACGGACGCGATGTGGTCGCGGCCGATCCTGATGCCCGCCCGGTACAGCCCGCGCGGTCCAAGCCGGGGATCGGCCTGATGCAGCTCCCACACCGCCGAGGTCTGCGTCACGGTCACGTCGTCGAGGACGCCCAGCGAGCCGATGATGATGCCCGCCAGCAGCAGACCGGACATGTCGATCTCCGGGTAGAGCCCGTGGATCAGACCGGTGTTGTCGTCCGTGTTGCCGCTCAGCGAGGCCCAGTCGATGAACAGCGAGCCGAGCAGCCCGATCAGCAGCAGCGAGATCAGGGTCCCGAGCACCGCGACCGAGGTCCGGGCGGAGAGGCCGTGGCACATGTAGAGGGCGATCAGCATGATCGCGCTCGACCCGACCACCGCGACCACCAGCGGATTAGACCCCTGGAGGATCGCCGGCAGGATGAAGAAGGTCAGGATCAGGAAGCTCACCGCGAGCGAGATCAGCGCCATCACGCCGCGCATCCGGCCGACGAGCACGACCGCGACCGCGAAGATCAGGGCGAGCACCGTCAGCGGGACCTTGCGGTTCGCGTCCGTCACCGAACACTGCAGGTCACGCGGGGCGTCGGGGGCGTACGCCACCACCACGCTCTGCCCCTCGTCCAGTTGGCGCGGCGCGTCCGGCTGCACGATCTCGGTGAACGTACGGCCCTTCTCCGGACCGCTCGTGACCTCGATCGTCGCCTTCTCACACCGCCCCTGCTGGGCGTTGACCGCCTCGCGCCCCTCGGGTGTCGAGGTGTCGCCGGTCGGCGGGACCTGGGCGGCGTTCACATCCTGGCAGTCGACCTCCTCGACCGAGACGACCTTGCCCTGGTACGTCTGCCGGTCGAAGCCGACGCCGGTGCGCTCGTGTTCCGGAGCGCCCCCCGGTCACAGGACGGCCATACCGACCACCACCGCGGTGGCGAACGGGATCAGGATGGCGGCGATGACCCTGCGCAGATGCCGGGAGACGGGTGCGGCGGGCCCATGGCTGTGGGTGTGGCCGTGCCCGTGGCCCGCGTCGCCAGGTGCGTCGTGGTCGCCATGACCGTCGGGTTCTGGGGTCTCCTGCGAGGAAGTCACCGACCGATCATCGCAAGAACGGCGGGGGCCCACTGTTCAGCACGGCCGGATTGCCGCTAGCGTGGTGGCACCTTTGCACACGCGGGAGCTCGGAGCACCGGGCTGAGAGGGCGCTGATCACCGTACGTGCGTACTGGACGTACGTACGGGAGGAGGCTGCGCCGACCGCCGAACCTGTTACCGGGTAATGCCGGCGTAGGGAGATCGGTCTCATGACCATTCAGGATGCACGCACGCCTGCCACCAGCGAGAACGCCGGCCAGGACGAGCGCAAGCCGGGCTGGCACAAGGGGTACGTCGAGGGCTCGCGCCCCGACCTCCGGGTGCCCGTCCGACAGGTGCACCTCACCAACGGCAAGGACGTGACGCTGTACGACACGTCCGGTCCGTACACCGACCCCACCATCGACACCGACGTACGGCGCGGCCTGCCGCCGCTGCGCGAGAACTGGATCATCGGGCGGGGCGACACCGAGGAGTACGCGGGCCGGCCGGTCCGCCCCGAGGACGACGGCATCAAGCACACCTCGCCGCGCGGGGGCCTCAAGAACCTCGACGCGGTCTTCCCGGGCCGCCCGCGCCAGCCCCGCCGGGGCCGCGGCGGCCTGGCGGTGACCCAGCTCGCGTACGCCCGCCGGGGCGAGATCACCCCGGAGATGGAGTACGTGGCGATCCGCGAGAACGTCGCCCCCGAGGTCGTACGGGAGGAGATCGCGGCGGGCCGTGCCGTCCTTCCGGCCAACGTGAACCACCCGGAGATCGAGCCGATGATCATCGGCAAGCGGTTCCTGGTGAAGGTCAACGCCAACATCGGCAACTCCGCCGTCACCTCCTCGATCGAGGAGGAGGTGGAGAAGATGACCTGGGCGACCAAGTGGGGCGCCGACACGGTCATGGACCTGTCCACCGGCCGCAACATCCACACCACCCGCGAGTGGGTGCTGCGCAACTCCCCCGTCCCGATCGGCACCGTCCCGCTCTACCAGGCGTTGGAGAAAGTGGACGGCAGGGCGGAGGAGCTGACCTGGGACATCTACAAGGACACCGTCATCGAGCAGGCCGAGCAGGGCGTCGACTACATGACGGTCCACGCCGGCGTGCTGCTGCCGTACGTGCCGCTGACCGCCCGCCGCAAGACCGGCATCGTCTCGCGCGGCGGCTCGATCATGGCCGCCTGGTGCCTGGCGCACCACAAGGAGAACTTCCTCTACACGAACTTCGAGGAGCTCTGCGAGATCCTGGCGACGTACGACGTCACGTACTCGCTGGGTGACGGCCTGCGGCCCGGCTCGATCGCGGACGCCAACGACGAGGCGCAGTTCGCGGAGCTGCGCACGCTGGGCGAGCTGAACACGATCGCCAAGCGGCACAACGTCCAGACGATGATCGAGGGCCCGGGGCACGTCCCGATGCACAAGATCAAGGAGAACATCGACCTCCAGCAGGAGATCTGCGAGGAGGCGCCGTTCTACACCCTCGGCCCGCTGACCACGGACGTCGCGCCCGCGTACGACCACATCACCTCGGGCATCGGCGCGGCGATGATCGCCTGGTGGGGCACCGCGATGCTCTGCTACGTGACGCCCAAGGAGCACCTGGGCCTGCCCAACCGCGACGATGTGAAGACCGGCGTCATCACGTACAAGATCGCGGCGCACGCGGCGGACCTGGCGAAGGGGCACCCGGGGGCGCAGGAGTGGGACGACGCGCTGTCGGACGCCCGCTTCGAGTTTCGCTGGGAGGACCAGTTCAACCTGGCGCTCGACCCGGACACGGCCCGCGAGTTCCACGACGAGACGCTGCCGGCCGAGCCGGCGAAGACCGCGCACTTCTGCTCGATGTGCGGTCCGAAGTTCTGCTCGATGAAGATCTCGCAGGACATTCGCCGGGAGCACGGCGGTGACCTCAAGGCGGACGAGATTTCGGCCGGTATGGCGGAGAAGTCCGCGGAGTTCGCGGCCGCGGGCAACCGGGTGTACCTGCCGCTGGCGGAGTAGCGGCCGGAACGGCCGGGTGGCCGTCGGAACGGCCGAGGTAGCGGTCGGAGCGGTCGTCGTACGGGGTCCGCGATCCACGAGGGGATCGCGGACCCGTTCCCGTAGCGCGCCGCGCTGGGCAGACTGACGGCATGACAGCGACTTCCCTGAGCAAGGGCGCCAACCTTCCGGTCGGCTCGCCCGTGGTGCGTGCCGAGCTCTCCTGGTCCGCCGGGGCGGGGGCGCCCGACGCCGATGCCTCGGCGTTGCTGCTCACCGCGGCGGGACGGGTGCGCGACGACGGCGACTTCGTCTTCTACAACCAGCCTGCCCACCCTTCCGGGGCCGTACGACACCTGGGGAAACGGCAGGGGGAGGGCGTGACCAGCGACACCGTCGAGGTGGATCTGCGGGGGATCGAACCGGCCGTCGACCGGGTGGTGCTGTGCGCGTCGGCGGACGGCGGGACGTTCGGCCAGATGTCCGGACTGACGCTGCGGCTGCTCGACTCCGGTACAGGGGCCGAACTGGCCCGATTCGCGATGACGGCGACGACGGAGACCGCGTTCATCGGCGGCGAGCTGTACCGGCGGGCGGGGCAGTGGAAGTTCCGGGCGGTCGGGCAGGGGTACGCCTCCGGGCTCGCCGGGCTCGCCACCGACTTCGGAATCAGCGTCGACGAGGCACCGGCTTCGGCACCGGCATCGGCTTCGGCTTCGGTACAGGCACCGCTATCGGCACCGAAACCGGCATCCGCCCCCGCCGCCCCCGCCCCCGGCCGGCCGCGCTTCGAGAAGGATGTGGAGCGGCTGCCCGTCGACATGCGTAAGCGGCTGTCGCTGCGCAAGGAGCAGGTGGCTGTGAGCCTGTGGAAGCACGGTGCGGCCGGAGTCACCGCCCGCGTCGTCCTCGTCCTCGACGCCTCCGGTTCGATGTCCTTCCTCTACACCAAGGGCATCGTCGCCGATGTCGTGGAGCGGATGGCGGCCGTCGCCGCGCAGCTGGACGACGACGGGGAGATGCAGGCCTGGACCTTCGCCTCGAACGCCGCCCGGCTGCCCGATCTGCGCCTGGGCGAACTCCCGGAGTGGCTGCGGCTTCATGTCCGGGTCGGTGAGCTCGGCCTCTTCCGGCGGAGCCGGCGGCCGCGGAGCGGGCTGGCGCCCGGTCAGCTCGACATGCGGGATGTCGGGATCCAGAACGAGGAGCAGAAGGCGATCGCCCAGGTCCGGGACTTCGTCCGGGAGAATCCGGTGGCCGTCCCGACGCTGGTGCTGTTCTTCTCCGACGGGGGTGTGTACCGCGACGCGCAGATCGAGCGGGAGCTGCGGGACGCGGTGGAGGAACCGATCTTCTGGCAGTTCGTCGGCCTGGGGCGGTCGAACTACGGGGTGCTGGAGCGGTTCGACACCATGTCCGGCCGACGCGTGGACAACGTGGGATTCTTCGCGGTCGACGACATCGGCAGGGTGCCCGACGCCGAGCTGTACGACCGGCTGCTGTCCGAGTTCCCGTCCTGGATCACCGCCGCCGGACGGGCCGGGATCCTCTGAACCGGACCGCGACGGCGTGGCTCATTCCGGCCGGTGGTCCGGAGGGCCGAAGTCCGGGCTGGTGAAGTCGGGGCTGGTGAACCTCGGGCGGTTGCCGGACGAGCCCTCGTTCGGGCTGCTGAAGTCCGGACCGCTGTAGCCGATCTTCGGCATGCGGTCGGTGCGGGGCGGTGGCACGGACGGTGGTGGTACGGACTGCGGGTTTACCGGCGGCGGGGCCGCGGGGCCCGGGGTGGCGAGCGCCTCGCGCAGGAACGGCAAGATGCCCCGTTCCAGCAGGGCGCGGCGCCAGGCCTCGCGGGCCCGGGACAGCTCCTCGTCCGCCTCGGTACGGGGCGGATCGCTCGCGGCCACTTCCGTGGAGCGGTTGCGCAGGGCCGTGACCAGCAGCCCGACGGCGGCGCAGAAGAGACCGGCGGCGGCGACGGCACCGAAGAACCAGGCCGCCGTCAGCAGGGTGTCGGCGAAGGTGAGGCTGGGGGCGACCACCTTCAGCACGGCGCCGACCAGCAGGAATATCAGTGCGGCCGGGCCCGCGAGGACCGGCGCGAGGACCGTGACGATCGCGACGACACCGGGACCCGGACCGTCGCTCGCCCCGTTGCCGTCCGCCGCCAGGACCGCGCTCATGACACTCGTACCGCTCGGCGCGCGGACCTCTTCGCGGACCTTCACGAAGTGGTCGTACTCGATCGCCGCCGCGGCGGTGATCAGCGCCGTCGCGCTCAGCGCCATCGTGCGCAGTTGCTGGGCGGTGAGCTGCTTCCCGATCTCGGCGAGATCCGGATGGTCGTGCGCGGTGCGCAGTGCGTCGTCGAGGATGCGCTCGTACTCGGCACGATCCTCGGTCAGCAGGTGCGGAGCCACATTCATGTGCATCCCCCGATGCTCCGTAGGGCCGTATTGACCGTGGGAACCGGCCAGTTGGGCGGAAACGGAGGAGAGCCTGCTACGGATGATCCGATGGTATTGCGGTTATGGCACAGGGTGACAGGGGGTTTCCTGAAATCGACTTCCCCGGATGCGCAGCGTTATGCGTCAGCCATGCAGGGGGAGTTGGACGACCAGCAGCTTTCCGGCCATGGTCACACCGCCGTCCATGGCGATCGCCAGACCGTCCGCGTACACGTGCGGACCGTCGACGATCGGGCCCGAGCCGCCCTCGCCGTCCTCGGTGCCGACCTGGCCGAGGAGGTACGGGATGGGGCTGTGGCCGTGCACGATGCGGCTGCCGCCGTAGGTGGCGAGCAGCTCCTGGACGGCCTCGGGGCCGCCGTCGTCGCGGAAGGCGAAGCGCTTGGTGAACTTGCGGAACACGTCCCAGACCTCGTCCGCGTCGTTCCGGTTGAGGATCTCGTGGACCGTCTCGTTGACGTCCTCGATGGTGGAGCCGTATTCGAGGTAGGCGGTGGTGTCGGAGTGCATCAGCAGATGCCCGTCCTCCTCCACCACGGCGTCGAGCCGGGACATCCACTGCAGGTGGACGTCCTGGAGCCGGTCCATGTCGTGCTTCTGGCCGCCGTTGAGCAGCCAGGCGGCCTGGAAGGTGGCGGTGCCGGCCCCGGAGTTGACGGGGGTGTCGCCGAACCGCTTGGCGCCGATGAGCAGCAGCTCGTGGTTGCCCATCAGAGCCTTGCAGTAGCCACCGGCGGCGGCGGCCTCGGCGGACAGGCGCATGACGAGGTCGATGACGCCGATGCCGTCGGGACCGCGGTCGGTGAAGTCACCGAGGAACCACAGGCGGGCGTTGCCCGCGGCCCAGGCCCCGTTCTCGTCGATGAGGCCCTGCTCGCGCAGGGCGTCGACCAGCTCGTCGAAGTAGCCGTGCACGTCGCCGACGACGTAGAGCGGGCCGCGGCCTTCGCCGGCCGGGGCGGGCGCGGGGGACGGGACCGGGTCCACGCGGACCTGGACGGTGTCCCCTCGGTTGATCACCGGGAGATTGCGCTCGGTAGGGGTGTAGCCCTCGGGGAGTTCGTCGTCCGCAAACGCGTTCCCAGGGTGGCCGGGGAGCGCGGCGGAGAGCGAGACCGGGCGCGTCGGGGAGAACGGGACGGAGGCGCTCAGCCCGAGGTGGAGGGTGGGATCGACAACGGGCCGGAAGGGCTCGTCGGGTACGACGGCGTGCCCTGCCGGAGGCTCCAGGGGCTGGCCCTGTACGGGCACCCGGGCGTACGGCGGTACGCGGAAGTCACGCAATGTCGCCGTGCGCACCACGGGTTCCTGCCCGGCCCCCTGAGTCATCGACCCCTCCACCACCGTCGCGATGCCCTGCACATCGCGGACCGGCCTGGTCGGGGCGGTCCGCGATGTCGTGCGCCCATCATAGGAATGAGGGTCCTCCTGTGTGACGCACCAGGGGTGGTGAATCCGGGTCCACTCCGGGTTCACCGGTTGTTTCGCCCGAATTGAGAAGGTCCGGACCAGGGTCGGAGCAGGGCCGGGCCGGAGTTTGCGCCCGGCACGGCCCCAAAGCCGGCCCTCAGTCCTTCGCGGGTGACCGGGGCGGGCTGACCGTCGTCCGCGGCGAACGCCTCTGGGAGGACGTCCGGACGATGAGTTCGGTCGGTATCACCTGCTCGACCGGTCCGTCGGTGTCGATCCCCTCGATGGCGTCGATGAGGAGCTGGACGACGGCCGTGCCGATCCGGCGCGGCTTGAGCGAGAGGGTCGTGATGGGCGGTTCGGTGTTGGCGTAGACGGTCGACTCGCTGCAGCAGACCAGCAGGAGATCGTCCGGTACGCGCAGTCCGTAGCGGCGGGCAGCCGCCAGCAGATCGGTTCCGTTGGGATCGAAGAGTCCGTAGACGGCGTCGGGTCGGTCGGGGCGGGCGAGCAGCCGGTCGGCCGCGACGGCGCCCGCGCACGGATCGTGCGCCGGATAGGCCTCGTAGACGGGGTCCTGTCCGACCCGTTCGCACCAGTTGAGGTACGCGGTGGTGGACAGGCGGGTGTACGTGTCGGTGGTGGTGCCGGTGAGAAGGCCGATCCGGCGGGCGCCGGCGTCGGCGAGGTGGTCGAGGAGGTCGAGTACGGCGGCTTCGTGGTCGTTGTCGACCCAGGCGGTCACCGGGAGCGTGCCGGCGGGGCGTCCGTCGGAGACGACGGGCAGGCCCTGGCGGACGAGCTCGGTGACGACCGGGTCGTGGTCGGAGGGGTCGATGACGACGGTGCCGTCGAGGGCGACGTTCGACCAGACGTCATGTCGGGAGGTGGCGGGCAGGATGACCAGGGCATAGCCACGGGCTAGCGCGGCCGATGTGGCGGCTCTGGCCATCTCCGCGAAGTACGCGAATTCGGTGAAGGTGAACGGTTCATCCCCGTAGGTCGTCACGGTCAGGCCGATGAGGCCCGATTTGCCGGTACGGAGCGTGCGGGCCGCCGCGGATGGGCGGTAGCCCAGCCGGTCTGCGACCTCGCGGACGTGGCGGCGGGTGGCGTCCGGGAGCCGGCCCTTGCCGTTGAGCGCGTCGGAGACAGTCGTGATGGAGACCCCGGCGGCGGCGGCCACATCCCGGATGCCCGCTCGCCCCTGCCGGCTTCCCCGGGTCTGTGCCCGGCTCACCTGGTGCTTCCCTGCTGCTGTCATGGCGAGCCGATAGTAGGGCGAGGGTGGGTGGTTGGGACGCTCGCATATTCAGTCGTTGACAGGCACGTTTCTGCATGATCGTGAACGGTCAAATGCCTGTGAAATCAAGGCAGTTAGGGGGTCCGGCGTGTGATCTACGGTTGTCGACCCGTATGGGCCTGCCAGGGAGGCCATGTCTCGAAGAGGTCTCAACTCACCTCTACGGGCGATGCGCGCCACGGCGCCCGCCACCAGCGCACGCCACCCGACCGCGCGCTCCCCCCGCTGTCCACAGCTTCTGCCGTCCGTTGTCCACAGCCCATTCGCAGCGGAGGCGAATCCTCATAAGGTGAGGAGCATTGGTGGTACGGACGGTCGAGGAGGACCACAGTGAGCTCAGTGAGTGAGACCGGCGGGACGAGCGCGGGCGGCCCGAAGCTGCGCGCCGTGCTGGACGGCGTTCCCACGTACAAGCCGGGCAAGCCGGCCGCCGCGGGCGGTCCGGTCGCCTTCAAGCTGTCCTCCAACGAGAACCCGTATCCGCCCCTGCCGGGGGTCATGGAGAGCACGCTGGCCGCGGCCGCCGCCTTCAACCGGTATCCGGACATGGCCTGCACCGGCCTGATGAACGAGCTGTCCGACCGCTTCGGGGTGCCGCTCTCGCACCTGGCCACCGGTACGGGTTCGGTGGGCGTGGCCCAGTCGCTGCTCCAGGCCACCTCGGGCCCGGGTGACGAGGTCATCTATGCCTGGCGGTCCTTCGAGGCGTACCCGATCATCACGCAGATCAGCGGAGCGACCTCGGTGCAGGTGCCGCTGACCGACGGGGAGGTGCACGACCTCGACGCGATGGCCGAGGCGATCACCGACCGCACCCGGCTGATCTTCGTGTGCAACCCGAACAACCCCACGGGCACCGCGGTCCGCCGCGCCGAGCTGGAGCGCTTCCTGGACCGGGTGCCCTCCGACGTCCTGGTGGTGATCGACGAGGCGTACCGCGAGTTCGTCCGCGACGCGGACATCCCGGACGGCATCGAGCTGTACCGCGACCGGCCGAACGTGGCCGTGCTGCGGACCTTCTCCAAGGCGTACGGCCTGGCCGGGCTGCGGGTCGGCTTCGCGATCGCCCACGAGCCGGTGGCGGCGGCGCTGCGCAAGACGGCGGTGCCGTTCGGCGTGAGCCAGCTGGCGCAGGACGCGGCGGTGGCCTCGCTGAAGGCCGAGGACGAACTGCTCGGGCGGGTCGGTTCGCTGGTGGGCGAGCGCGAGCGGGTCCACGCGGGGCTCGTGGCCCAGGGCTGGACCGTGCCGGACACCCAGGCGAACTTCGTCTGGCTGCGGCTCGGTGAGCGGACGGTGGACTTCGCGGCGGAGTGCGAGCGGCACGGTGTGGTGGTGCGGCCGTTCGCGGGTGAGGGCGTGCGCGTCACGATCGGTGAGTGCGAGGCGAACGACCTGTTCCTGAAGACGGCGGAGGGCTTCCGCAGGGAGGGCTGACCGAGGACCGGCCCGCTGGCCGGCCCCGCTGATCAGCCCCGCCGGTCAGGGCTCGGCGCGCTCGACGCGGATCGGGTCGCCGTCCCTGACGGTGGCCAGGACGCGCGGGTCGCCGTCCAGCGAGCCGAGCAGGTTGCACGGGCTCGCGAGCCGGCATTCGGAGCCCCGCGATATCGGGGTGGGGCCGTAGGGGAGGGCGAGCGCGTCGCCCTCGGTCCAGAACGCGACCGTGCCCGGCTCCACCACCTGCCGCGCGTCGTCCTCGACGGCGGTGGAGACCGGAGTGTCGAAGTAGACCTCCTCGCCCCAGGTGTGGGCGGTGGAGGCGATCGGGAGAGCCCCCAAGAGCGCCTTGCTCGTGGGGGTTTCGTCGAGGGTCGCCGTGGTGTGTCCGGCAGGCCAGGAGATGCGGATCCGAAGGGTCATGGCCCCGATTCAACAATATGTTGAAGGTCGGGGGAAGAGGTGACCTTCGAGTAGGGGTACCCCGGTCTTACGTACGGATTTCGTATGAGCCATAATGCTTGTGAATGTGAACGCGTTCACAAGCGTGTCCCTGTTCCTCCCGTAACAGGTGGGATTAAAGGGGCAAACTGCCGATGTCCCTACGGCGATGTAAGGAGAAGACGACGTGGACCTAGCTCTGGCGCCAGAGACTCTCGCGCGATGGCAGTTCGGCATCACCACCGTCTACCACTTTCTCTTCGTCCCCCTGACCATCTCCCTCGCCGCGCTCACCGCCGGTCTCCAGACAGCCTGGGTGCGGACGGAGAAGGAGAAGTACCTCAAGGCGACGAAGTTCTGGGGCAAGCTCTTCCTGATCAACATCGCGATGGGTGTCGTCACCGGCATCGTCCAGGAGTTCCAGTTCGGTATGAACTGGTCCGACTACTCGCGCTTCGTCGGCGACGTCTTCGGCGCGCCGCTCGCCTTCGAGGCGCTGATCGCCTTCTTCTTCGAGTCCACCTTCATCGGTCTGTGGATCTTCGGCTGGGACAAGCTGCCCAAGAAGATCCACCTGGCCTGCATGTGGATGGTGTCGATCGGCACGATCCTCTCGGCGTACTTCATCCTGGCGGCCAACTCCTGGATGCAGCACCCGGTCGGCTACCGGATGGTGGAGAAGGGCGGCAGGCAACGGGCCGAGCTCACCGACTTCTGGCTGGTGCTGACGCAGAACACCGCGCTCACCCAGTTCTTCCACACGATCACGGCCGCCTTCCTGGTCGGTGGCGCGTTCATGGTCGGCATCTCCGCCTTCCACCTGGCCCGCAAGAAGCACGTCCCGGTCATGCGGACCTCGCTGCGGCTCGGCCTGATCACGCTGATCATCGCCGGACTCGGCACGGCCATCAGCGGCGACCTGCTCGGCAAGGTCATGTTCAAGCAGCAGCCGATGAAGATGGCCGCCGCCGAGGCGCTCTGGGACGGCGAGGCACCCGCGCCGTTCTCGATCTTCGCGTACGGCGATGTCGACAAGGGCCACAACAAGGTGGCCATAGAGATCCCGGGCCTGCTGTCGTTCCTGGCGAACGACGACTTCAGCTCGTACGTCCCGGGCATCAACGACATCAACAAGGCCGAGCAGGAGAAGTTCGGTCCCGGCGACTACCGGCCCAACATCCCCGTCGCGTACTGGGGCTTCCGCTGGATGATCGGCTTCGGCATGGCCTCGCTGGCCCTCGGTGTGGTCGGCCTCTGGCTGACCCGCAAGAAGTTCATGCTGGCGCCGGGGATGCGGACCGGTGAGGACGAGGTGCCGAATCTGGTGCTGTTCAAGCGGAAGGCGCTCAGCCCCCGCCTGACCACGTGGTACTGGATCGTCGCCCTCTGGACCATGCTCTTCCCGCTCATCGCCAACTCGTGGGGCTGGATCTTCACCGAGATGGGCCGGCAGCCCTGGGTCGTCTACGGCGTGCTGCGCACCAGGGACGCCGTCTCCCCCGGCGTCTCGCAGGGCGAGGTCCTCGCCTCCATGATCGTCTTCACGCTGCTCTACGCGGTCCTCGCCGTGATCGAGGTCAAGCTGATGGTGAAGTACGTCAAGGCCGGACCGCCCGAGCTCACCGAGGCCGACCTCAACCCGCCCACCAAGATCGGCGGGGACGACCGTGACCCCGACCGGCCCATGGCCTTCTCGTACTGAGGCTGAGGAGATCGAGGCATGGAACTCCACAACGTCTGGTTCGTACTCATCGCCGTCCTCTGGATCGGCTACTTCTTCCTGGAGGGATTCGACTTCGGAGTCGGCGTCCTCACCAAGCTGCTCGCCCGCGGCCGCACCGAGAAGCGGGTGCTCATCAACACCATCGGTCCCGTCTGGGACGGCAACGAGGTGTGGCTGCTGACCGCCGGCGGCGCGACCTTCGCCGCCTTCCCCGAGTGGTACGCGACGCTCTTCTCGGGCTTCTACCTGCCGCTGCTGATCATCCTGGTCTGTCTGATCGTCCGCGGCGTCGCCTTCGAGTACCGGGCGAAGCGGCCTGACGAGAACTGGCAGCGCAACTGGGAGGAGGCCATCTTCTGGACCTCCCTGATCCCCGCCGTGCTGTGGGGCGTCGCCTTCGGCAACATCGTGCGCGGAGTGAAGATCGACGCGGACATGGAGTACGTCGGCACCTTCGGGGACCTGCTCAACCCGTACGCGATCCTCGGCGGCCTGGTCACCCTCGCCCTCTTCACCTTCCACGGAACGGTCTTCGCCGCGCTCAAGACGGTGGGGGACATCCGGGCCCGGGCCCGGGCGCTCGCGCTGAAGCTCGGTCTCGTCACGGCCGTCCTCGCCCTGGGCTTCCTGATCTGGACCCAGGCGGACAAGGGCGACGGCTGGAGCCTGGGCGCCATGCTCGTCGCCGTGGTGGCGCTGGTCGGGGCCATCGGGGCGATCAAGGTGGGGCGTGAGGGCTGGTCGTTCGCGCTCTCGGGCATCACGATCGCCGCGGCGGTGGCGATGCTCTTCTTCACCCTCTTCCCGAACGTCATGCCGTCTTCGCTCGATCCGGAGTGGAGTCTCACCGTGACGAACGCGTCGTCGAGCCCGTACACCCTGAAAATCATGACCTGGTGTGCCGCGATCGCCACTCCGCTGGTCCTGCTCTACCAGGGCTGGACATACTGGGTGTTCCGCAAGCGGATCGGTACGCAGCACATCGCGGCTGACGCTGCTCACTAGTGGGGGATGTTTCACGTGAAACCGATCGATCCGCGTCTGCTTCGGTACGCCAGGGCCACCCGCTTCTTCCTCGGAGCGGTGGTGGTTCTCGGCCTGGCCGGGGCGGCGCTGGTCGTCGCCCAGGCGATGCTCATCGCCGAAGTGGTGGTCGGGGCCTTCCAGAAGGGCCTGTCGGTTTCCGACCTGACCACGCCCCTGCTGCTGCTCGCCGGAGTGGCGGCGGGGCGCGGGCTGGTCTCCTGGCTGACCGAACTGGCCGCCCATAGGGCGAGCGCGGCGGTCAAGTCCGAACTGCGGGCGCGGCTGCTGGCCCGGGCGGCCACGCTGGGGCCGGGATGGCTCAGCGGTCAGAAGGCCGGCTCGCTCGCCGCGCTCGCGACGCGCGGAGTGGACGCGCTCGACGACTACTTCTCCCGCTACCTCCCGCAGCTCGGGCTCGCGGTGGTGGTGCCGGTGGCGGTCCTGGCGAGGATCGTCACCGAGGACTGGATCTCGGCGGCGATCATCGTCGTGACCCTGCCGCTCATTCCGCTCTTCATGATCCTCATCGGCTGGTACACCCAGGCCCGGATGGACCGTCAGTGGAAGCTGCTGTCCCGGCTCTCGGGACACTTCCTCGACGTGGTGGCCGGGCTTCCGACCCTCAAGGTGTTCGGCCGCGCCAAGGCGCAGGCCGAGTCGATCCGCACCATCACGTCGGAGTACCGGCGCGCGACGATGAAGACGCTGCGCATCGCCTTCCTCTCCTCCTTCGCACTGGAACTCCTCTCGACGCTCTCGGTCGCGCTGGTCGCGGTCGGGATCGGTATGCGGCTCGTCCATGGCGACCTCGACCTGTACACGGGTCTGGTCATCCTGGTCCTGGCGCCCGAGGCGTATCTGCCGATCCGGCAGGTGGGGGCGCAGTACCACGCGGCCGCCGAGGGGCTGGCCGCCGCCGAGGACATCTTCGAGGTCCTGGAGACCCTGGCGCGCGAGGAGGGCACCGGCGCGGTGCCCTCTTCGAACCGGATCGAGCTGGAGAACGTGACCGTGCGTCATGCGGGGCGGTCCGAGGCCTCCTTGGACGCGGCCTCGCTGGTCGTGGAGCCCGGTGAGACGGTCGCCCTGGTGGGGCCGAGCGGCGTCGGCAAGTCGACGCTCCTCGATGTCGTCCTGGGGTTCGCGACACCGGAGGCGGGCGGCTCGGTCCGCGTCGGGGGTGCGGAGCTCGGCTCGCTGGACCTGGAGGAGTGGCGGTCGCGGATCGCCTGGGTGCCGCAGCGGCCGTATCTGTTCGCGGGCACGATCGCCGAGAACGTCCGCCTGGCCCGCCCGGACGCCTCCGACGAGGCGGTACGGGAAGCCCTGCGGAGCGCGGGCGCGGACGGGTTCCTCGGATCCCTCCCGGCCGGCGTGGACACCCCGCTCGGCGAGGACGGCGCGGGTCTCTCGGCGGGCCAGCGGCAACGCCTCGCCCTGGCCCGTGCGTTCCTTGCCGACCGGCCGCTGCTGCTCCTGGACGAGCCGACGGCGGCGCTGGACGGCGAGACGGAGGCGGGCGTGGTCGACGCGGTCCGCCGCCTGGCGGCCGGTCGCACGGTGCTGCTGGTCGTCCACCGCCCGGCGCTCCTCGCCGTCGCGGACCGCGTCGTGGAGCTCGGGCGGGCGAGCGTTCCGGAGGAGGCGCCGCTGCCGGGCGAGCCCACCACGGTCGCCCAGGCCACGGCAGGAACGGCCCCCGCCACGGAGGTGGCGGACGCAGCCCCCACCGAGGTGACGGAAGCGCGTGCCGGGCGGTCGGTCTTCGGGCGCGTGCGCGCCATGGCAGGAGAACTGCGCGGGCGGATGGGGCTCGCCCTGCTGCTCGGCAGTCTGGCGCTGGGATCCGCCGTCGGACTCATGGCGGTGTCCGGCTGGCTCATCTCCCGCGCCTCCGAACAGCCCCCGGTGCTCTACCTGATGGTCGCCGTCACCGCCACGCGAGCGTTCGGGATCGGCCGGGCCGTGTTCCGGTACGCCGAGCGGATCGTCTCCCACGACGCCGTGCTGCGGATGCTCGCCGAGCTGCGGGTCGCCGTCTACCAGCGGCTCGAGCGCATCACCCCCGCCGGGCTGCGCCGCAGCCGGCGCGGCGACCTGCTCTCCCGGCTGGTCCAGGACGTCGACGCGCTCCAGGACTACTGGCTGCGCTGGCTGCTGCCCGCGGCTGCCGCACTCGTCGTGGGCGCCGGATCCGTCGGGTTCACCGCCTGGCTGCTGCCCGAGGCCGGGGCGGTCCTCGCCGTGGGCCTCCTCGGCGCGGGGGTGGCCGTACCGCTGCTGAGCGGGGCTATCGCCCGCCGGGCCGAGCGGCAGCTCTCCCCCGCCCGCGGCGCCCTCGCCGTCACGGTCCTCGACCTGCTGCGCGGCTGCGCCGAACTGACGGTGGCCGGAGCGCTGAAGGACCGTATCGACCGGGCCCGATCCGCCGACCGTACGCTCACCTCCATCGCCTCCCGGCAGGCCGCCGCGACCGCGGTCGGGGCCGGGCTCTCCACGCTCGCCTGCGGGCTGACCGTGGCCGCGGCAGCGGTCGTCGGCGTCCAGGCCGTCCGCGACGGCCGCCTCGACGGCGTGACGCTCGCCGTCGTCGTCCTGACCCCGCTGGCCGCCTTCGAGGCCGTCACCGGCCTCCCGCTCGCCGTGCAGTACCGCCAGCGGGTCAGGCGCAGCGCCGAGCGGGTGTACGAGGTCCTGGACGCCCCCGTCCCCGTACACGAGCCGGAGCGGCCCGCCGCGGCACCGAAGACCCCCTTCCCGCTGGAGGTCACCGGCCTCTCCGCGCGCCACGCGGGCCAGGAGCGGGCGGCGCTCAGCGATTTCGCGCTGACCCTGGAGGCCGGACGACGCGTCGCCGTCGTCGGCGAGTCCGGATCCGGCAAGACCACGCTCGCCCAGGTACTGCTCCGCTTCCTGGACGCCGACGCCGGTTCGTACCGGATCGGCGGAGTGGCGGCGGCCGAACTCGACGGAGACGACGTCCGCCGCCTCGTCGGGCTCTGCGCCCAGGACGCCCACATCTTCGACAGCTCCATCCGCGAGAACCTCCGCCTGGCCCGTACCGGCGCCGACGACGAGCAGTTGCGGGCGGCTCTCGGCCGGGCACGGCTCCTGGACTGGGTGGACGGGCTGCCGGACGGCCTCGACACGCTGGTCGGCGAGCACGGCTCGCGGCTCTCCGGCGGACAGCGCCAGCGCCTCGCGCTCGCCCGCGCCCTGCTCGCCGACTTCCCCGTCCTGGTCCTGGACGAGCCGGCCGAACACCTCGACCTGGCGACGGCGGACGCGCTCACCGACGACCTGCTGCGGGCCACCGAGGGCCGCACCACGGTCCTCATCACCCACCGGCTGCACGGCCTCGACGCCGTCGACGAGGTGCTGGTCCTGGACGAGGGACGGACGGTGCAGCGCGGACCGTACGCGGAGCTGGCGCGCGCCGATGGACCGCTGCGGCGGATGCTGGAGCAGGAACGGGAGACCGACCTGCTGCTCATGCCCCGGCAGGGTGGGAGAGGTCTGGCAGGGAGTCGCACCGAGCGCCCGGCGGAGCGCCCGACTTTTCTCGCCAAATAGGACTTACTAGGCTCAAGCCCATGACCGCCGCCGAGCCCGATCTTCCGGACCCCCTGGAAGCCGCCACCCAGGCCACCCGCAGCCTCCAGGGCCTGTCCACCGAGCTCACGGCGCGGGTGCCACAGCTCCTGGAGGCCATGCGCTCGGTCGGCACCGGGCTCGAACTCCACACCACCCTCGACCGCATCTGCGAGACGGCGGCCGAACTCGCCGACTCCCGCTACGCGGCGATCGGGGTCGTGGACGAGGAGGGCAAGGGCCTCTCCGACTTCGTCACCTACGGCGTCGACGAGGAGGTCGCCCGCCGGATCGGGCGGCGCCCCGACGGCCACGCGGGGCTGCTCGGCGCGCTGATCCGCGACCCCCGCACGATCCGGCTCGCCGACCTGTCCGCCGACCCCCGCTCCGCCGGATTCCCGCCCGGACACCCTCCGATGCGGACCTTCCTCGGGGTGCCGATCAAGGTCCAGGGCGAGATTTTCGGCAACCTCTATCTCGCCGAGAAGAACGACGGCGGCGAGTTCAACGACTACGACCTCCACATGGTCCGGGTCCTCGCCACCGAGGCGGGCATCGCCATCGGCAACGCCCGGCTCTACGAGGCCGCCCGCCAGCGCGAGCGCTGGATCGACGGCTCCGTGGCCGTCACCACCGCCCTGCTCTCCGGAGGCGACGCGGAGGACGCCCTCACCGTGGTCGCCGAACAGGCGCGCAGGCTGGCCGACGCGGACGCCGGGATCGTCCTGCTGCCGGCCGAGGACGGCGGCCTGGAGATCGTCGCCGTCTCCTCCGACCGGCCGACCAGGTCGCTGGGCGAGGTGATCCCACCCGAGAGCGCCGTCGTCGACCGACTCCTCGCGGGCGAGACGGTGTTCATGGACGACGCCTCCACCGACCCGCGCATGAACAGCCGCGTCGCCAGCCAGTACGGCCCCAGCATGATGCTGCCCCTGCACAGCGGCGGACGGGTCCTCGGGGCACTCGCCATGCCACGCGCGCGTGGCGCCCGGCCGTTCACGGAGGCCGAGCGGACGCTCGCGACCCAGTTCGCCTCGCAGGCCGCGCTCGCGCTGATGATGGCCGAGGCCCAGCGCGACCGGGAACGGCTCGCCGTCTACGAGGACCGCGACCGGATCGCCCGTGACCTGCACGACCTGGTCATCCAACGGCTCTTCGCCACCGGGATGATGCTGGAGAGCGCCCAGCGGAAGTCGATCGTGCCGGAGGTGCGCGAGGGCGTCGGCAAGGCCGTCGACGAACTCGACGTGACCATCCAGGAGATCCGTACCGCGATCTTCGCCCTCCAGCAGGGGCCCGCCGAGGCCCCGTCCGGACTGCGCACCCGGGTGCTGCGGGAGATCAACATGGCCGCCGTGCCGCTCGGCTTCAAGCCCGCGCACCGCTTCCTCGGGGCGATCGACTCGACGGTCGGCGAACTCACCGGCAAGAACCTCATCGCGGCCCTGCGCGAGGCCCTGTCCAACGCCTTCCGGCACGCACGGGCCACCAGGATCGAGGTCGTGGTCGACGCGAACGCCGACCTCCCCGACGGCACCGCGGGCGTCCGGCTCTCGGTCGCGGACGACGGCGTCGGCCTCCCGGAGGGCGGGCGGCGCAGCGGACTGCGCAACCTGGCGCGGCGCGCGGAGTCGCTGGGCGGGTCGAGCTGGTGCGGGCCGGGCCTCGGCGAGGACGGCGGCGGTACGACGATGGTGTGGCAGGCCCCGCTGTAGGCAGGAGGTGGCGCCGTGGGCAGGGCCTGCGTGACCCCCCCCCGTAGGTGGGGCCGGTGAGTGGTCGTAACCGGGGCTGTCAGTCGTCCAGGGTGCCGGCGAGGATCTGTTCGATGACGACGGCCACGCCGTCCTCGTTGTTGGCGACCGTACGGCCCGAGGCGGCGGCGATCACGTCCGGGTGGGCGTTGCCCATCGCGTACGAACGGCCCGCCCAGCCGAGCATCTCGATGTCGTTGGGCATGTCGCCGAAGGCCACGACCTCCTCGGCGGAGATGCCGCGTTCGGCGCAGCAGAGGGCCAAGGTGGAGGCCTTGGAGACGCCCGGGCCGCTGATCTCCAGGAGGGCGGTCGGGCTGGACCGGGTGAAGGAGGCAAGACCGCCCGCAGCCGCCCGGGCCGTGGCGAGGAACTCGTCGGGGTCGAGCTCCGGGTGCTGGGCGAGCAGCTTGAGGACCGGCGGGGCGGCGCCCGGCTCCTCCTCGAACAGCAGCTTCTCGGCGGAGGCGACCGTGGCGCCCGGGTCGAGGAAGAACGGCGGGTACTGCGGCTCGTAGTGGATGCCGGTGGTGAGCTCGACCGCGAAGGAGGTGCCCGGGGCGGCGGCGCGGAGCGTCGACACGACGTCGAGGGCCACGGCCCGCGCCAGCGGGCGTACCTCCAGGAACGTTCCCCCGGAGTGCAGGTCCACGACGGCCGCGCCGTTGGCGCAGATCGCCAGGCCGTGGCCGTGGACGTGGTCGCTGACGACGTCCATCCAGCGGGCCGGGCGTCCGGTGACGAAGAAGACCTCGACGCCGGCCCGCTCGGCGGCGGCGAGCGCGGCGACCGTGCGCTCCGACACGGACTTGTCGTCGCGCAGCAGGGTGCCGTCAAGGTCGGTGGCGATGAGGCGGGGGGCCGGGGACGCGGGGCGCGCGGAGTGGGGTGAGATCACCGATCCATTCTTCCGCACTCCATGCACGGGCGGGCGAGGGGGCGCACATCTGAGAGGCCCCGACCCGGGCCTCTCATCGCCCCTCGCGCCCCGCCCCGCCGCTCTCCACCTTGCCCTCGCTCCGCCCCGCCGCGCCCCGTCCTTGTGCCTCAGCCCAGCTGGGCGGCGGCCTCGGTGGCGATCCGCTCGAAGACCCGCTGGTCGGCGGCGAAGTCCGAGTCGGGGATCGGCCAGTGGATCACGATCTCGGTGAAGCCGAGCGCCTTGTGGCGTCCGGCGAAGTCCACGAAGGCGTCCAGGGACTCCAGCGGCCTGCCACGGTCCGGGGTGAAGCCGGTGAGCAGGACCTTGTCCAGCTCGGCCACGTCCCGGCCGATCTCCGCGCACGCCTTGCCGAGCTTCTCGACCTGGCCCCGGATGGCCTCGACGGACTGCTCGGGCGTGCCCTCCTCGAACAGCTTCGGGTCACCGGTCGTCACCCACGCCTGGCCGTGGCGAGCGGCGAGCTTCAGACCGCGCGGCCCGGTCGCGGCGACCGCGAAGGGCAGCCGCGGGCCCTGGGCGCAGCCGGGAATGTTGCGGGCCTCGTCCGCGGAGTAGTACGTGCCCCGCTGGGTCACCGCGTCCTCGGTGAGCAGCCGGTCGAGCAGCGGCAGGAACTCGCCGAAGCGGTCGGCCCGCTCCTTCGGCGTCCACGCCTCCTGGCCGAGGACGGTCGCGTCGAAGCCGTTCCCGCCCGCCCCGATGCCGAGCGTGACCCGGCCGCCCGAGATGTCGTCGAGGGAGATGAGCTCCTTGGCGAGCGTGACCGGGTGGCGGAAGTTCGGGGAGGTGACCAGAGTGCCGAGGCGCAGCCGGTCGGTGGCCGTGGCGGCGGCGGTGAGCGTGGGCAGGGCACCGAACCAGGGCCCGTCGCGGAAGGTCCGCCAGGACAGGTGATCGTAGGTGTAGCCGGCGTGGAAGCCGAGCTCCTCGGCACGCTGCCAGCGCTCACGGCCGCCGTCGTGCCAGCGGTGGACGGGAAGGATCACGGTGCTCAGGCGCAGGGTCATGCCCACGAGCCTACGGCGGCGGGCGGACGGCGCGCAGGGTGGTGGAGGCCCTCCGGTCGGCGGCGAACGGCCTGGCGCCGGCCCCGGCCCCGGCCCGGTCAGCGAACCTGGCGGCTCATCCAGGGGGTGAGCGTGCCGCGCAGGACGAGCTCCTTGTACGTCTCGTCGCCGGGCAGGGGCACGACCAGCCACCAGCCGGGCGGGAAGAACCTGCCCTTCACGAACGCGAGCCCGCCGTGGACGGCGCGTACGAAGGCGGGCACGGAGTCGCGGGGGATGTCCTCGAACTCCACGCCGTCGACGTCGATCTTCGCGTCGTCCTCAGGGAAGAGCTGGACGGTGACCGTCGGGCTGCCGCCGAGTTCGACGAAGGCCTCGTGCGGGAGCGAGCCGTCCGGGTCGAGGACGGTGAAGGCGCCGGACGAGGTCCGGCGTGAGGTCTGGTCGGCGCCGATGTCGTCGGTGACGGCCATCTCCAGGTTGAACTCGCGGGCGATCTCGCGGAGCGCGGTGACGGCCGATTCGGTGGTGGGCAGATGTGGATGTGCCATGCGGAAGATCATGCCCGAGGGTGTGCCGTTACGGACGTGTCGGTCGGGGATCCGGCGGCGGGATGCGGCCGGGGATCGGCCCGGAAGGACGTCTCAGCCGGGGAAGCGGAGGAACTCCGGGGGCACGGCGTCGGTCAGCCAGACGCCGTTGGCGCTGACGTGGAACACATGACCGGCCCGGTGCATCGCGCCGGCGTCCACGCTGAGCACCACCGGGCGGCCCCGGCGCGCGCCGACCCGGGTGGCGGTCTCCCGGTCGGGGGAGAGGTGGACGTGGTGGCGGGCCATGGGCCGCAGGCCGTCGGCCCGGATGACGTTTAGACTGGCGGCGACCGTACCGTGGTAGAGGTACGCGGGCGGCTCCGCGGGCGGCAGGCCGAGGTCGACCTCGACGGTGTGGCCCTGGCTGGCGCGGATCCGGGTGCCCTCGATGGCGAAGCGCTTCTTGTCGTTGGTGGCGACGACGTGGGCCAGCTCGGCGCGGGTGATCGGGAAGCCGTGCTCGGCCGCCGCGCGCAGGAGGGCGTCGATCTCGGTCCAGCCGTTGGCGTCGAGGACCAGGCCGATCCGCTCGGGCTGGTGCCGCAGATGTCTGGAGAGGTACTTGGACACCTTCACGGTGCGTCTCTCGTCGATCGGTCTGTTCATGGCGCCAGCATGACGGAGGGCGGATCCGGCGACCAATGATTTCGGTTCGGAGGTTTGATCCACAGCCAACCTGAGTTATCCACAGGGGAATTGACAATTCTGTGGACAAGTGACGTGGCCTATCTAGGTACTTGGTCGATTTCTCTTGGTTCAGACGGATTTGATGTGAGTGCATCCAATGTCCGTGTCTGTACCTCGCGTTCGGCGGCAGCGGCGACGAAGGCCGGCATGTTCTCTGCGCCAACCAGCCGCTGTACGGCCCGGATCGTCCCGGCCGGGAGCGCCACCGGGCGGGCCTCCTCGTCGCGGACCGGCGGAGGCTCGGGCGACAGGTGGTGCTGGAGGTGGCGGGTGGCGAACAGGCGCATCGCGCGGGCGAGTTCGGCGTCCACGGTCTGCTGGGCGAGCGGCCGCAGCCGGCGCACCATCGCCGCCGCTTCGGCCGCGTCGGCGTCGGTCGGCGGCCTGTGCTCCAGATAGCGCGCGAAGACATGCTCGGTCGTGAACTCGAGGAAACGCGACGCGATGTGCTCGACCTGGACGCGAAGTTCCCTCAGGTGCCCGGAGATCGCGGTGAGCGGCACGCCCGCTCCGTACAACTCCGCCGCCACCGCCAGCTCTTGCGGGCTCGGTACAAGGAACTCGTCGTCCCGGTCCGGTATCCGCTCCAGGACGCCGAGCTCGATCGCCTCCCTGATCGCGTCCTCGTCGGGCTTGCCGCCGAACGTGGCGTCCAGCTCCACGCGGGATATCCGGTCGGCCTCCTCGTCCGTCCACGGCCCGTCGACCTCGGCGACAAGACCCAGGACGCCACCCAGTCCGCGCCCCGCGTCCCAGGCCTCCAACAGCTCCTTGATCGATGCCAGTGTGTAGCCGCGGTCGAGCAGGTCGGCGATCTGCCGCAGCCGGGCGAGATGCGTGTCCCCGTAGACGTTGGACCTGCCCCGGCGCTCGGGGCGGGGCAGCAGGCCGCGGTCCTGGTAGGCGCGGATCGTCCGGACCGTGGCACCGCTGTGGTGGGCCAGATCCTCGATCCGGTACTCCACGGGGGAGGTCTGCGCCGTAGGCGCCCCCTGTGCCGTCTGCTCCGCCACGCCCACTCCCACCCGCTCCGCTCCTGCTACCCGATCGCCTACTCATGCTGGAGCCCGCCCGCGAGGGATCGTACGACCCTCACAGGGGCGGCTCCAGCCGGGCTATCGCCCGCAGGGCCCTGGGCGCGAGGCGGGACAGGGCGTGTGCGCCGCGGGCCTCGGGGGTGACCGGCACGACGGCCTGGTTGCGCACCACGGCCCGCAGGATCGCGTCCGCGACCTTCTCCGGCGGGTAGTTGCGCAGCCCGTACATCCGGGAGGCCTTCTTCCGGCGGCGGCTCTGCTCCTCCTCGCCGGCCCCGGCGAACTTCGCCGTCGACGTGATGTTGGTGTTCACGATTCCGGGGCAGATCGCGGAGACGCCGATGCCCTGGCCGGCGAGTTCGGCGCGCAGACACTCGCTCAGCATCAGCACGGCCGCCTTGGACGTGCTGTACGCGGGGAGGGCGCGGGAGGGCTGGAAGGCCGCGGCGGAAGCCGTGTTGACGATGTGGCCGCCCTGGCCCCGCTCGGCCATCTGCCCGCCGAAGATCCGGCAGCCGTGGATGACGCCCCAGAGATTGACGTCGAGGACCTTCTTCCAGTCCTCGCTGGTCGTCGCGAAGAACGAGCCCGAGAGGCCGATGCCCGCGTTGTTGACCAGGACGTCGACGATGCCGTACTCGCTCGCGACCTTCGCCGCGAGCTTCTCCATGGCCTGCTCGTCGCTGACGTCGACGGTCTCCCCCCAGGCCTCCGGAGCACCGATCAGCCGGGCCATCTCGGCGGTGCGCGCCGCGCCCTCGCCGTCCCGGTCGACGGCCACGACCCGCGCGCCGGCCTCGGCGAAGGCGAAGGCGGTGGCCCGGCCGATGCCGCTGGCCGCGCCCGTGACCAGGATCAGCCGCCCGCCGAACCGCTCGGCGTACACGGGGTCGGCCGTGCTCTTCGCGGCCGTGACCGGGGCCTTGGTCGCCGGGTCCTCGTTTGCCCTGACGAACTCGGTGATCCAGGCGGCCAGTTGGTCGGGCCGGGTGCGCGGGACCCAGTGCTTGGCAGGCAGGGAGCGCCGGGTCAGCTCCGGGGCCCAGGTGGCGAGGTCGTCGTAGAGCCGCTCGGACAGGAAGGCGTCGCCGGTGGGCGTGATCAGCTGCACGGGCGCGTGGGCGTACGCGTCGGCGCGCGGCCGGCTGAGCCGAGGGCGGACGTTGTCCCGGTAGAGCCAGGCTCCGTGGGCCGCGTCACTGGGCAGCGAGGGCGTCGGATAGTCGCCGGCCGGAACCTTCTCGACCCGCTCCAGGATCTTGGGCCAGCGCTTGCCGAGCGGCCCGCGCCAGGCCAGCTCGGGCAGGACGGGGGTGTGCAGCATGTACACGTACCAGGACTTGGCTCCCTGGCCGAGGAGCTGGCCGATCCGGCGCGGGGTGGGCCGGGTCATGCGCTGCTTGATCCAGTGCCCGAAGTGGTCCAGGGAGGGGCCGGACATCGAGGTGAAGGAGGCGATGCGGCCCTCGGTGCGGGCGACGGTCACGAATTCCCAGGACTGCACCGAGCCCCAGTCGTGCCCGACCAGGTGCACCGGCCGGTCCGGGCTCACCGCGTCGGCGACGGCCAGGAAGTCGTCGGTCAGCTTCTCCAGCGTGAACCCGCCGCGCAGCGGGGTCGGCGCCGTGGACCGGCCGTGGCCCCGGACGTCGTACAGCACGACGTGGAACCGCTCGGCGAGCCGGTGCGCGACCTCCGACCAGACCTCCTTGGAGTCCGGGTACCCGTGTACGAGGAGGACCGTCGGCCGGTCGGTGTCGCCCAGTTCGGCGACGCACAGCTCGATCCCGCCCGTACGGACCCAGCGCTCCCGCGCCCCTGTCAGTCCCGTGCTCATGCCGCCGCCCCCTCCTCGTTCCAGCGCCGCACGTGCGGCAGGTCGTCGTCCAGCCAGAAAGCGCTCTGTTCCGGGTCCTTCGAGTCGGTGACGACGAGGATCTCCTCGAACTTCGCGCCCGTACCCCGGAATCCGAGGTGCGGCTCGACCGCCCACAGCCCCGGCTGGGGTGGGTGGTCGGAGAACGTGTACGGCGACCAGAGCGGCGACCAGCCGTCCCGGTGGCCGTGGATCGCGTCGCTCGCCAGGCCCTTGAGCGACTGTGTGCCGAAGCCGAACAGCGTGGGCGACCAGCGGCGCTCCTTGACCCGGTCGATCTTGTGGGCGATCACGCCGAAGGGATACGCGCGGTGCCGGTTGGCGTACCCCTGGCGGACCATGAGCCGGTCCACGTCCTCGTAGATGTCCCGCAGTGAGCGGCGCTCGCGCACCTCGGTCAGGATCAGCTCCCGGTGCGCCTTCAGGTCGGCGAGCAGCTTGTCGTGGACCGGGTTGAGGCCCAGGCAGCCGGAGTAGCCGATGTCCGAGGTGTAGCCCTTGTACACGGGTGCCATGTCGAGGATGAACGGCATCCCGGCTTCGAGGCGGCGGTTCGTGGGGAAGAACTGCAGCGGGATCTTGAAGTCGACGAAGGCCGTGCGGTCGCCGAACCAGGCGAAGGGCCGGTGGAACCAGTCCCGTACACCCCGCTCGTGCAGCCAGTCGCGCTGCATCTTCGCGGCCTCGCGCTCGGTCACCCCCGGCCTGAGCTGCGCCGCGACCGCTTCCGCGCACGCGTACGACAGGCGCTGCACTTCTCTGAACCCGCGCAGTTCCGCGGTCAGTTCGCTTGCCACTGCTGAGGTCATGCCACCCGTCCGTCCCGTGAACATCCGTGTGCGCTACGTGCCCGTAACGTGACACTGATGAATGTGACAATGCCTGGCGGCTGCGTCAAGGGGTGTGCAGCACGCCTGTGGAAAACTCGGCGTGCGCGGCCGGCGAACGACTTTGGTCTCGACTCCCCTACGGGCTTGTACGCCTGTAGTCGGATACGGATCGAGCCGTTGGGCTGACGACTGCTGTGGCGCACACCACTACCTTCGAAGCGTGACTGTGATCGCTACCGAAAGCCTCAGCAAGCGGTTCCCCCGGGTGACCGCTCTCGACCGGCTCTCCCTGGACATCGGGCCCGGTGTGACCGGACTGGTGGGTGCCAACGGAGCCGGCAAGTCCACGATGATCAAGATCCTGCTCGGTCTGTCCCCCGCCACGGAGGGACGCGCCGAGGTCCTGGGTCTCGACGTCGCCACGTCCGGCGCGCAGATCCGCGAGCGCGTCGGCTACATGCCCGAGCACGACTGCCTCCCGCCGGACGTCTCGGCGACCGAGTTCGTCGTCCACATGGCGCGGATGTCCGGCCTGCCCGCCGACGCCGCCCGCGAGCGGACCGCGGACACACTGCGCCACGTCGGCCTGTACGAGGAGCGGTACCGCCCCATCGGCGGCTACTCGACGGGCATGAAACAGCGGGTGAAGCTCGCCCAGGCGCTGGTCCACGACCCGCAGCTGGTCCTCCTCGACGAGCCGACCAACGGCCTCGACCCGGTGGGCCGGGACGAGATGCTCGGCCTCATCCGCCGGGTCTGGACCGACTTCGGCATCTCGGTCCTCGTCACCTCCCACCTCCTCGGCGAGCTGGAGCGGACCTGCGACCACGTCGTCGTCATCGACGGCGGCACGCTGCTGCGCTCCAGCTCCACCAGCGACTTCACCCAGATCACCACGACCCTCGCGGTCGAGGTGACCGACTCCGACACGCACCCCGACGGCACGGCGGCGCTCCGCACGGCCCTCACCGCGGCGGGCGTGACGCTCCACGCGGGCGAGGAGGAGGGTCTGCCCGGGGCAGGCCACATCCTGCTCGTCGAGGCCGCCGGCGAGCAGACGTACGACCTCGTCCGTGACACCGTCGCGGACCTCGGCCTCGGCCTCGTCCGGATGGAACAGCGCCGCCACCACATCGCCGAGGTCTTCAAGCCCGGCGCGCAGCAGCAGGAGGAGGTGTCGGCGCGATGAGCACCCCGGCCCCCGAGACCACGCAGATCCACAACATCGGGTACCGCAACTACGACGGCCCCCGCTTCGGCCGCGCCTACGCGCGCCGAGCGCTCTTCTCGCAGTCCCTGCGCGGCTCCTACGGACTCGGCCGCAGCGCCAAGTCCAAGGTGCTGCCGATGATCCTCTTCACCGTGATGTGCGTTCCGGCGCTGATCATCGTCGCCGTGGCGGTCACGATGAAGAGCAAGGACCTGCCGGTGGACTACACCCGGTACGCGATCATCATGCAGGCCGTCATCGGACTCTTCCTGGCCTCCCAGGCCCCCCAGTCCGTCTCCCGCGACCTGCGCTTCAAAACGGTCCCGCTGTACTTCTCGCGGCCCATCGAGCGGGTCGACTACGTCCTCGCCAAGTACGGCGCGATGGCGTCGGCCCTGTTCATCCTGACCGCGATCCCGCTGCTGATCCTCTGGATTGGCTCGCTGCTGGCGAAGATGAACTTCGCGGACCAGACGCAGGAGTTCGGTCAGGGGCTGGTCTCCGTCGCCCTGCTCTCGGTGCTCTTCGGCGGCATCGGCCTGGTCATGGCCGCGCTCACGCCGCGCCGTGGCTTCGGCGTCGCCGCCGTCATCGCCACCCTGGTGATCTCGTACGGCGCCGTCTCCACTCTCCAGGGCATCGCCCACAGCACGGACAACTCCGATGTCATCCAGTGGCTGGGCCTGTTCTCGCCGATCACCCTGATCGACGGAGTGCAGACCGCCTTCCTCGGCGCCTCCACCTCCTTCCCCGGAGGGGAAGGTGTCGGACCGGGCGCCGGTGCCGGAGTCGTCTATCTGCTGGTCGTCCTCGCGCTCATCGCCGGCTCGTACGGAGTGCTGATGCGCCGCTACCGAAAGGTCGGGCTGTGACAGTCCTGAACATCGACCACGCCTCTCGGTGGTTCGGCAACGTCGTCGCCGTCAACGACGTCACGATGACGATCGGCCCCGGCGTCACCGGCCTCCTCGGCCCCAACGGCGCCGGAAAGTCCACCCTCATCAACATGATGGGCGGTTTCCTCGCCCCCTCCACGGGCACCGTCACCCTCGACGGGCAGCCGATCTGGAAGAACGAGTCCGTGTACACGCAGATCGGCGTCGTACCGGAGCGGGAAGCCATGTACGACTTCCTCACCGGCCGCGAATTCGTCATCGCCAACGCCGAGTTGCACGGCCTGGGCGCCAAGGAGGCCCAGCAGGCGCTCGCCACGGTGGAGATGGAGTACGCGCAGGACCGGAAGATCGCCACGTACAGCAAGGGCATGCGGCAGCGTGTGAAGATGGCCTCGGCCCTCGTCCACGAGCCGTCCGTGCTGCTGCTCGACGAGCCGTTCAACGGCATGGACCCGCGCCAGCGCATGCAGTTGATGGACCTGCTGCGCCGGATGGGCGCGGCGGGGCGCACGGTGCTCTTCTCCTCGCACATCCTGGAGGAGGTCGAGCAGCTCGCCTCGCACATCGAGGTGATCGTCGCCGGCCGGCACGCCGCCTCGGGAGACTTCCGAAAGATCCGCCGGCTGATGACGGACCGGCCGCACCGCTATCTCGTACGGTCCAGTGACGACCGGGCGCTCGCGGCGGCCCTCATCGCCGACCCGTCCACGGCCGGTATCGAGGTCGACCTCGCCGAAGGCGCCCTGCGCGTCCAGGCGGTGGACTTCGGGCGGTTCACGGAACTGCTGCCCCGGGTCGCCCGGGCGCAGGGGATCCGGCTGCTGACGGTCTCGCCCTCGGACGAGTCCCTCGAATCGGTCTTCTCGTACCTCGTAGCGGCCTGAAAGGAGTCTGACCGATGTACAACCCCACAGTCGCCCGGCTCACCTACCGGGCTCTTCTCGGCCGCAGGCGGGCACTGATCCTCTTCGCGCTGCCCGCGCTCCTGCTCCTGCTCGCCGCCGCGGTGCGGCTGTTCAACGGCGCCGACGACCAGATCGCGGCCGATGTCCTCGGTGGTTTCGCGCTTGCCACGATGGTGCCGCTGATCGGTGTCATCGCCGGGACGGGCGCGATCGGCCCGGAGATCGACGACGGTTCGATCGTCTATCTGCTGTCGAAGCCGCTGAAGCGGCCCTCGATCATCTTCACCAAGCTGATCGTGGCGATCGCCGTGACCATGGTCTTCTCGGCCGTGCCCACGTTCCTCGCCGGCGTGATCCTCAACGGCAACGGCCAGCAGGTGGCGGTCGCCTACACGGTCGCGGCGCTGGTCGCCTCCATCGCGTACAGCGCGCTCTTTCTCCTGCTCGGCACCGTCAGCCGGCACGCCGTGGTCATCGGGCTCGTGTACGCGCTGGTCTGGGAGACCCTGTTCGGCTCGCTGATCGACGGTGCGAAGACGCTCAGCGTGCAGCAGTGGGCGCTCGCGGTCGCGCAGAAGGTCAGCGGCGAGGGTCTCGTCACCTCGGACGTCGGCCTGCCGGTCGCGGTGTCGCTGCTGGTCGGCGTGACGGTCCTGGCGACCTGGTACGCGGGCCAGAAGCTGCGGACGCTGAAGCTGGCGGGCGAGGAGTAGGACGCCGTCGGTCCCGGGGCCGCGTCGCGAAGACGCGGCCCCGGGCCCCTCAACGGCCTCAAGCGCCTCAGACCTTGCGGTCCCTTGCCGCGAGGAGGCCGATCCCTAGGGCCGCCGCGCAGACGCACAGCACCAGGACGATCGGCACCGTCCACGAGCCGGTCGCCTGGTGGACC
The DNA here is from genome assembly GCF_032436795.1 of Streptomyces sp. P9(2023). NCBI lineage: Bacteria > Bacillati > Actinomycetota > Actinomycetes > Kitasatosporales > Streptomycetaceae > Streptomyces > Streptomyces sp. P9(2023). The sequence goes on along the minus strand of NZ_JAUPWM010000028.1, from coordinate 21,556 downwards.
GCACCGGCGGCCAGCGGTCCGGCCGCCGCCAGCAGATAGCCGACGGTCTGCGCCATCCCGGAGAGCCGGGACGCGGTCACCGCGTCGCCCGCCCGGAGCACGATCAGGGTGAGGGCGAGGCCGACCCCGCCGCCCTGGCCGACGCCGAGCAGCGCGGACCAGAGCCAGGCCCCCTGCACGGGCGCGATCATCAAGCCCGCGTAACCCGCCGCGACCAGCGTCGTGACGAGGACGACCAGCGGGCGCTGACTCCGCATCCGGCCCGCGAGCAGCGGCACCGCGAACGCCCCCGCCACCTGCGTCAGGGTGTTGAAGGCGAACAGCACGCCGGCCGTCGAGCGGCTCATACCGTGATCCGTGAAGATCGTCGGCATCCAGGCGATCAGGACGTACGTCCAGAGGGACTGCAGGCCCATGAAGAGGGTCACCTGCCAGGCGAGTGCCGAGCGCCAGACGCTCCGCGCGGGCACCGCCGACACGGCGTCGGCGCGCGCCTCCTGGACCGTACGACTTCCCCTGGCCGTACCGCCCCTGGCGAGCAGCACCTGCGGGAGCCAGGCCACCGCCGCCAACGCGGCCAGCAGCGACCAGCAGGCGAGCGACGCCTCCCAGCTCCCGCCGAAGGCCTCCTCCAGCGGCACCGCAGCAGCCGCGACGACCGTGGCACCCGCGATCATCGCGCCCGTGTAGAGCGAGGTCATCGACGCGGCCCGGTCGGCGAAGTCCCGCTTGATCAGGCCCGGCATCAACACGTTGAGCAGGGCGATCGCCGTACCGACCAGGACACCGCCGCCGTACAGCGCGTACACCGACGGCAGGACCCGCACCAGGATGCCGGCGCCGAGCAGGACCAGCGCCGCCGCCAGCACCGCTTCGATGCCGAAGCGCCGCCCCAGCCAGGGCGCCACCAGCGCGCCCGCGCCCAGGAAGAGCACGGGCACGGACGTCACCAGTGAACTGGCCGTCGACGACAGGCCGAAGTCCGCCGCGATCTCGCCCACCAGCGGTGCCACGCTCGCCAGGGCGGCCCGCATGTTGACCGAGGCCAGCACGATCGCGGCCATGAGGAGGAACGGGTGGGCGAGCAACGCCCGCCGCCCCGCGCCCGCTTGGGCTGATGTCCCCGGAGGGGATGATGGCCCTTGAGCGGCGGTTGTTCCTTGAGCGGCGGCCCGAGTCTCCACGCGCGCGTGGCGGCCCGATTCCGTCCCCGTCGTCACCGTGCCTCCCCCGTCAGCGCCGCCACCGTCTCCATCGGCACCCGCAGCAGCTCCCGGGCACCCGCCTCGGCCGCCTCCGCGTCGCCCGACTCGATCGCCGCGACCAGCGCCTCGTGCGCGTCGATGTCGACCGGCGGCATCTCCCGGTCGCCGAGCGCGTCCACGAGCACCTCGTGCACCTGGGCGGAGAAGAAGCGGTACACCTCGGTGAAGGCCGCGTTGTGCGTGGCCGCGACCACGGCCAGGTGGAAGGCCAGGTCGGCGTCCGCGTCGCGGTCGCCCTCCTCGCGCAGCGTCGTGAGCGCGGCCCGCAGCCGGAGCAGGTCGTGGGTGTCCCGCCGGACCGCCGCGAGCCGCGCCGCCTCGGCCTCCAGTGCCACCCGCAGCTCCAGGACGTCCCGTGCACCCGCGTGGCGCATCCCGCGCAGTACGGCCGCGGGATCGGCGGTCGACCGGACGAAGGTGCCGTTGCCCTGGCGGGACTCCAGGAGCCCGGCGTGGACCAGGACCCGGATCGCCTCGCGGACCGTGTTGCGGCCGACGCCCAGCTGCTCGGCGAGCTCGTGCTCGGTCGGGATGCGGTCGCCGACCGCCCATTCGCCGTTCGCGAGCTGCTCCCGCAGCTGCTCGACGACCGAGTCCACCAGCGAGGTCCGCCCCGCCGCCTTCAACGCCATCACCGCTGCACCACCACTCCGACCAGCACTCCCACCATCATTCGCCCGGTTGCCCAGTCATCCTACAAGTTCTCCACACCCCCACCGGCTACCCGGGCTCCCGTCAGGGCACCGGACTACTGTGGCCACGTACGGGACACGAACACCCTCACCACTCTCGGGAGTCAGTCATGTCAGACCGCTTCGACGTCGTCGTACTCGGAGCTGGCCCCGGCGGCTACGTCGCCGCCATCCGCGCCGCCCAGCTGGGCAAGCGGGTCGCGGTCGTCGAAGAGAAGTACTGGGGCGGTGTCTGCCTGAACGTCGGCTGCATCCCCACCAAGGCACTGCTGCGCAACGCCGAACTGGCCCACATCTTCAACCACGAGGCCAAGACCTTCGGCATCAAGGTCGACGGCACCGTCTCCTTCGACTACGGCGAGGCGTTCAGCCGCAGCCGCACGGTCGCGGACGGCCGGGTCAAGGGCGTCCACTTCCTGATGAAGAAGAACGGGATCACGGAGTTCGACGGCCGGGGCACCTTCCTGGACGCGAACACCCTGCAGGTGAACAAGGCCGACGGCACCGCGCAGACGATCACCTTCGACAACTGCATCATCGCCACCGGCGCCACCCCGAAGCTGCTGCCGGGCACCGCCCGCAGCGAGCGCGTGGTGACGTTCGAGGAGCAGATCCTCGCCGAGGACGTGCCGCAGTCGATCATCATCGCGGGCGCCGGCGCGATCGGCATCGAGTTCGCGTACGTGCTCCACAACTACGGCGTGAAGGTCACGGTCGTCGAGTTCCTCGACCGGATCGCGCCGCTGGAGGACGCCGACGTCTCCAAGGAGCTGGCCAAGCAGTACCGCAAGCTCGGCATCGACGTCCTGACCTCCACCCGCGTCGAGGCGATCGACGAGTCCGGCCCGCAGGTGCGTGTCACCGTCACCGGCAAGGACGGCGCGCAGAAGGTCCTGGAGGCCGACAAGGTCCTGCAGGCCATCGGCTTCGCCCCGAACGTCTCCGGCTACGGCCTGGAGAACACCGGGGTCGCGCTCACCGAGCGCGGCGCCATCGACGTCGACGGCCGCTGCCGCACCAGCGTGCCGCACATCTACGCCATCGGTGACGTCACCGCGAAGCTGATGCTCGCGCACACCGCCGAGGCCATGGGTGTCGTCGCCGCCGAGACCATCGGCGACGCCGAGACGATGGAGCTCGACTACCCGATGATCCCGCGCGCCACCTACTGCCAGCCGCAGATCGCCAGCTTCGGCTGGACCGAGGCGCAGGCGCGGGAGAAGGGGTACGACGTCAAGGTCGCCAAGTTCCCGTTCACCGCGAACGGCAAGGCGCACGGCCTCGGCGACTCCACCGGCTTCGTCAAGATCATCGCCGACGCGCAGTACGGCGAGATCATCGGCGCCCACCTGATCGGCCCCGACGTCACCGAGCTGCTGCCCGAGCTGACCCTGGCCCAGCAGTGGGACCTGACGGTCAACGAGGTCGCGCGGAACGTCCACGCGCACCCGACTCTGGGGGAGGCCGTGAAGGAAGCGATCCACGGTCTTGCCGGACACATGATCAATTTCTGAGGTTTCCCTCAGCTCCGGGTGATAGGCACTGAAGGGTGCCGACGCCCGAACCCCCGCCGCCGGGTGGCGAACCGTCCCGACCGATCAGGTCGTGGGTGCGTTCGTCACCCGGTACGCATGTGTGGCTGCTGGTCATCGCGATCACCAGCGTGGTCATCGCGCTGGCCTCCGACGGTCTGGAGCACTACCTGCTCCACCGCAACAGCAGCAATCTGTACCAGCTCTCGCACCACCCGGTCCGGGCACTCCTCGGCAGCGCGTTCTGGATCGAGAACCCGGCCGCCTTCGTCCTCTACGCGGTGCTGTTCGAGGTCTTCCACGCGCCCGTCGAGCGCTGGCTCGGCACGCTGCGCTGGTTCGTCGTCGTCGCCACGGCGCACATCGCGGCGACGCTGATCAGCCAGAAGGTCGTCCTGGAAGCGATCCAGGACCACGACGTGCCGCGCAGCATGGCGCACGTGGTGGACATCGGCGTCAGCTACGGGCTCGCGGCCTCGGCCGGGATCCTCACGTACCGGATCCCGCGGCCGTGGCGGTGGCTCTATCTGGCGGGGGCGGTGGCCTTCTTCGCCGTACCGCTGTGCACGAACCACACGTACACGGATCTGGGGCACGCGATCTCGCTGGCCATCGGGCTCGCGTTCTGGCCGTTGACGCGGGGCGTGGGCCCGCGCGGAAAACCGGTGGCGCGGGAACGAGCCCCGGGCGCACAGTAGTTGTGCGGGAAACACCCGCGGTGAGGCCTGGCCCGCCATGAGACCGGGGAGGAGCGCGACCATGACCGACACCAGTTCGAGCCGGAGTTCGAGTCCGTCGAGCTCCCTGCAGGGCGGCGCCCCCTAGCGCCGCCGGGGCGGCCGCTTCGAGCGCGCGGGTTCTCCGCGCGGGCCGCCCACCCGGAGGATTGGCCGAGCGGTAAGGCACTGGCTTGCTAAGCCATGGTCGGGGTCACCCCCGCGCGCGTTCGATCCGCGCATCCTCCGCCGCACGAGAACCCGCCGTACGCCCCGTAACCGCCCTACGCCGCGAGCAGGCGCTCCAGCACCACCGCGATGCCGTCGTCCTCGTTAGAGGTCGTCACCTCGTCCGCGACCGCCTTCAGGTCGGCGTGCGCGTTCTCCATCGCCACACCACGCGCCGCCCACCCGAACATCGGGATGTCGTTGGGCATGTCGCCGAAGGCGATCGTGTCCGTCGCCTTCATGCCCAGCCGGCGCGCCGCGAGCGACAGGCCGGTGGCCTTGCTCAGGCCGAGCGGGAGGATCTCCACGATCCCCGGACCCGCCATGACCACGTCCACCAGGCTGCCGATCGTCCGCCGGGCGGCGCCCGCCAGCTCGTCGTCGGACAGCGTGGGGTGCTGGATGTACACCTTGTTCAGCGGGGCGGACCACAGCTCCGCCGGGTCCTCGAACGGGAGGTACGGCAGCGGCCCCTCCTGCACCCGGTACCCGGGGCTGATCAGCACCGCGCCGTCCAGACCGTCCCGGCTCGCGGCCAGGGCCAGCGGCCCCACCTCGGCCTCGATCTTCGACAGCGCCAGGCCCGCCAACTGCCGGTCCAGGGTCACCGAGGTCAGCAGCCGGTGCTCGCCCGCGTGGTAGACCTGCGCGCCCTGACCGCACACCGCGAGCCCCTCGTAGCCGAGGTCGTCGAGGATGTGCCGGGTCCAGGGGACGGACCGGCCGGTGACCACGATGTGCGCGGCCCCCGCCGCCACGACGGCGGCGAGGGCGTCACGCGTACGGTCCGAGACGGACTCGTCGGCGCGCAGCAGCGTGCCGTCGAGGTCCGTCGCGACGAGCTTGTACGGGAAGGGGCTCACTTGGAGATCGGCTCCAGGACCTCGCGGCCACCCAGGTACGGCCGCAGCACCTCCGGCACGCGCACCGAGCCGTCCGCGAGCTGGTGGTTCTCCAGGATCGCCACGATCGTCCGCGGCACGGCGCACAGCGTGCCGTTGAGGGTCGCCAGCGGCTGGACGACCTTCTTGCCGCCCCGGTCGTCGCGCATCCGCACGGACAGGCGGCGGGCCTGGAAGCCGTCGCAGTTCGACGCGGAGGTCAGCTCGCGGTACTTGCCCTGCGTCGGGATCCACGCCTCGCAGTCGAACTTGCGCGAGGCGGAGGAGCCGAGGTCGCCGGTGGCCACGTCGATGACCTGGAAGGGCAGTTCAAGGCTGGTCAGCCACTGCTTCTCCCAGTCGAGGAGCCGCCTGTGCTCGTTCTCCGCGTCCTCGGGAGCGACGTACGAGAACATCTCGACCTTGTCGAACTGGTGGACCCGGAAGATGCCCCGGGTGTCCTTGCCGTACGTGCCGGCCTCGCGGCGGAAGCACGGCGAGAAGCCGGCGTAGCGCAGCGGGAGCTTGTCGGCGTCGATGATCTCGTCCATGTGGTACGCGGCGAGGGGGACCTCGGACGTGCCGACGAGGTAGAAGTCGTCCTTCTCCAGGTGGTACACGTTCTCCGCGGCCTGGCCGAGGAAGCCGGTGCCCTCCATGGCGCGCGGGCGGACCAGCGCCGGGGTCAGCATCGGGATGAAGCCGGCCTCGGTCGCCTGCGCGATCGCCGCGTTGACGAGGGCCAGCTCCAGCAGGGCGCCGACGCCCGTGAGGTAGTAGAAGCGCGAGCCGGAGACCTTGGCGCCGCGCTCGACGTCGATGGCGCCGAGCGCCTCGCCGAGCTCCAGGTGGTCCTTGGGCTCGAAGCCCTCGGCCGCGAAGTCGCGGATCGTGCCGTGCGTCTCCAGGACGACGAAGTCCTCCTCGCCGCCGACCGGCACGTCCGTGTGGACGATGTTGCCGAGCTGGAGCAGAAGGGCGCGCGCGGTCTCGTCGGCCTCGTTCTGCTCGGCCTCGGCGGCCTTGACGTCGGTCTTGAGCTGCTCGGCCTTCTGCAGGAGCTCGGCGCGCTCCTCGGGGGAGGCCTTGGGGATCAGCTTGCCGAGCGCCTTCTGCTCGGAGCGGAGCTCGTCGAAACGGACGCCGGACGACCTGCGCCGCTCATCGGCGGAGAGCAGGGCGTCGACGAGCGCGACGTCCTCTCCACGGGCGCGCTGGGAGGCGCGAACACGGTCGGGGTCCTCACGGAGCAGGCGAAGGTCAATCACCCCACCAGGCTACCGGTGCGGGCTCGCGCCACCCCAACCGATATAGCCATGCGTGTCGCTTTGCCCGAATTGCCGGTATTCGGAAATGCTCTCCCTATTCGTCAATAAACGGTACAGGGACCCCCGAAAAGGGGCGGATCGGTGTGCGCGGCTTGACCGAACCGCCGTGTGGATCAAGGGACTTCCCCGGCGCTTTCCCAGACTTCTCCACAGTGCCGCCGGGCCACCGAAAGTTTTCCACAGGCTGTGCGGAACTTCTGTGGATGGTGAACGAATTCCTGGGCGTAATGATGATCAAACCTGCCGCGCACACTCGTCCGAGTGGGAATTCCTCGCTCTAAAGAGTTGATCAATGGAGCGGGGGTGACGCTGGCTGAGCTGCGCTCTGTGGGTGAACGGAAGCCGACCGGGGCGATTTGTCGACCTTGGCCGCCCGTCGTATCGACTTGTCCCCAGGGCTGCGCGATCGCCTGTGGATAACTTGGTGCGGGAATTGAAAATATGCAGATAGGACCGGTGATGCGCGCCTGTGGACGACCGCCCCCGCGAAGGGAGCGGTCGGGGCACGATCGAGTCAGGCCCGACCGTCCTGGGCCCTCGCCAGCCAATCGGAGGCCGCCATGAACTCAGCGTCCGACGTCCCGCGCCGCAGCGCCTGTACGTCCTTCACCGTGACACCCGCCCGGGGGTACGACCCGAGGAACCGCACCTTCGGGCAGATCCGCTTCAGCCCCATCAGAGCTTCGCCCACGCGCCGGTCCGAGATATGGCCCTCGGCGTCCACGGCGAAGCAGTAGTTCCCGATGCCCGCGCCCGTCGGGCGGGACTGGATCAGCATCAGGTTCACCCCACGTACCGCGAATTCCTGGAGCAGCTCAAGGAGGGCACCCGGATGGTCATCACCCAGCCACAGCACCACGGACGTCTTGTCAGCCCCGGTCGGCGCCGCGGGCCGGGCCGGCCGGCCCACCAGGACGAACCGCGTCTCGGCGTTCTCAGCGTCGTGGATCTCGGTGACCAGGGCCTCCAGGCCGTAGGTCGCCGCCGCGAACTCACCGGCGAAGGCCGCGTCGAACCGGCCCTCCTGCACCAGTCGCGCACCGTCGGCGTTGGAGGCCGCCGACTCCCACAGGGCGTCGGGCAGGTGGGCCCGCAGCCAGTTCCGCACCTGCGGCTGCGCCACCGGGTGACCGGTGACGGTCTTGATCTCGCCCAGCTTCGTGCCCGGCCGCACGAGCAGCGCGAAGGCGATCGGGAGGAGCACCTCGCGGTAGATCATCAGCGGCTCGCCGGAGGCGAGCTCGTCCAGCGTCGCGGTGACGCCGCCCTCCACCGAGTTCTCGATCGGTACGAGCGCGGCCGCCGCCTCACCGTTGCGTACGGCGTCCAGGGCGGCCGGGACGGAGAGCATGGGGACGAGTTCCCGGGTCGCGGCCTCGGGCAGCGTACGCAGCGCGGCCTCCGTGAACGTGCCTTCGGGGCCGAGATACGTATACCGGGTGGCTGACATACGGTCACCCTAATAGGCCCGCCGCCCTCAGGACTCCAGAAGCCGCTGGCCCACGTACTCGCCCTCGGCCGGCCCGCCCGGCACCGCGAACAGGCCGCTCGCCTCGTGCCGTACGAAGGGGGAGAGCGCGTCGCCCCGGTCGAGCTTGCGCTGCACGGGCACGAAGCCCCTGAGCGGGTCGGCCTGCCAGCAGACGAAGAGCAGCCCGGCGTCGGGCGTGCCGTCCGGGCCGATGCCGTCGTGGAAGGAGAAGGGGCGCCGCAGCATGGCGGCTCCGCCGTTCTGTTCGGGGGCGGAGATCCGGGAGTGGGCGTTGTCCGGGATGACGAGCCTGCCGTCGGGGCCGGTCTTGTTCAGGTCGAGCTCGGTGGTCTCGGTGCCGCCGGTCAGGGGAGCGCCGTCGGACTTGCGCCGGCCGATGACCTTCTCCTGCTTGTCGAGCGGGAGCTTCTCCCAGTCGTCGAGCAGCATGCGGATCCGGCGGACGACGGCGTACGAGCCGCCGGCCATCCACTCCTGCGATCCGGCGGCCCCCTGGGGGACGAAGATCCGCCGGTCGAAGTCGGGCTCGGACGGCTTCGGGTTGCCCGTGCCGTCGACCTGGCCCATGAGGTTGCGGGCGGTCATCGGCTTGGCCGTGGCGCCGGCGGAGCGGTTGAAGCCGTTCATCTGCCAGCGGATCTTGGCGGCCGAGCCGGCGTCCTTCTGCAGGGCCCGCAGGGCGTGGAAGGCGACGAGGGCGTCGTCGGCGCCGATCTGCACCCAGAGGTCGCCCTCGGACCGCTTCGGGTCGAGCGCGTCGGCGGAGAAGGCGGGCAGCGGGTCGAGCTGCGCGGGGCGGCGTGCGGTGAGGCCCGTACGCCCGAAGAAGGAGTGGCCGAATCCGAAGGTGACCGTGAGAGAGGAGGGGCCGGCGTCGAGGGCGATGCCGGTGTCGTCGGCCGAGGGCTCGCCCGCCATCAGGGCCTTGGCCGTCGTGGACCAGCGCCGCAGCAGGGCGGAGGCCTCCTTGCGGCCGGCGCCCGGCGCCAGGTCGAAGGCGATCAGATGGCCCCGAGACTGGAGAGGAGTAGTGATCCCCGCCTGATGTTTCCCGTGAAACATTGCCCGCGTCGAGCCGACCGTGGCCAGGGCCGTCGCGTCGCCGGCCGAGGAACCGGAGTCGGCGGCCGCGGCGTACACCCCGGCGCCGCCGGCGGCGCCGAGCGCGAGACCGGCCGCGCCTGCCGCGCCGACGGTGCCGAGGAGCCGTCGCCGGGAGATGTCGAGATTGTCGTCGTTGCTCACGTCGGTCAGCCGATCTTCACGTTCTTGTCGATGGTGGTCTGGTCGATGTCGGAGGTGCGCACGGTGACTTGGATCTGCCATTCGCCCGCGATCGGGATCTGCACCCCGTTGGCGCTCCAGTGACCGGCCGTGATGCGGTCCGGGGCGACCGGCAGCGGGCCGATGTCCTTGGCCTTCAGGGTGAAGGCGACCTTGAGCTCGGGTACGTCCAGCGGTCGGTTGTCCGGCCCGTCCACGAAGACGTGCAGGGCGTTGGCGCCGGTCCGGCCGGGGTCGAGGCTGAGCCGGACGGTGCCCTTGCCGTTGACGCCGCCGGTGTCGAAGGGCAGCCGGATGTCCACGGGCCGCTCCGGTACGGCGGTCGACCCGGCGGCGGACTGGGTGCGTCCGGCCTCTTCCTCGGTACGGCCGGGCTCGGTCGAGGTCAGGACGGTCGTCACGGCGAGCAGGACCAGGGCGACGACCGCCTCGGTCAGGACGGAGCGGCGCAGCCCGGTCCGCTCGGGGTCGGCGTCGCGGTCCCGCTTCTTGCGGGCGGTGGCGACGGCGGCCCGCTGTCGGGCGAGTTGGGCGGCGCGCACGGGGTCGGCGGCGTCGGCTTCGGCATCCGCCGTCTCACCGGACTCGTCGCCGGACTCGGACTCCGACTCGTACTCGGCTTCGTCGTCGGGCTCCTCCTCGGACTCCTCCGCCTCGGCGGCCTGCGCCTCGGCTTCCTCGTGCTCCGCCTCCGCTCCCGCCACCGGGGTGGCGAGGCGCTGGGTCCAGCGGCGGGAGATCCAGGCGATGGAGAGCAGGACGGCGATGAGACCGATCTTGACCAGGAGCAGTTGTCCGTACCGTGTGCCGGTCAGGGCGGACCAGGAGCCGACCTGCCGCCAGGACTGGTAGAGCCCGGTCGCCGCGAGGACGACCACCGAGCCGAAGGCGATCTTCGAGAAGCGTTCCACCGCCGCCCGCTCGATGCCGGGCGCCCGGTACAGCGCGACGAGCAGTGTGGTGAGGCCGCCCAGCCAGGCCGCCACCGCCAGCAGGTGCAGCAGGTCGACGGGCATCGCGATCCCCGGCTGGAGGCCGGTGGAGGCGTGCTCGGCGAGTGCCCAGGTGCCCGCGATCCCGGCGGCGACCACGGTGCCGCCGATGGCGAGCCCGAAGGTGAGGTCCTTCTTCTCCTTCGGGTCCGTCCGCTTGGTGTACGTGCCGAAGAGCACGGCCACGAAGAGCGCGGCGGCGCCGAGCAGCATGAGCCGGGAGATGAGGGCCGCGCCGGTCTTCGTCTCCAGGACGGACTTGAGACCGCCCAGGTCGAAGGCGTCGGCGAGTTCGCCCGAGCCGGTGTACGGGTTCCTCAGCAGCAGCATGACCAGGGTGGCCGCGGTGAGCGTGAGCCAGACCCGGACGACGAGCCGCTGGATGGGCCGGACGCTCGCGCCGCGCGGCCAGCAGGCGAGGACGAAGGCGCTGCCGCCGACGAGGACGACGAAGGAGGCGTACGAGAGATAGCGGGCGATGCCGTACAGCGTGCCGACGAGTCCGCCGCCGACCTCCTGGTCGGGGAGGGCGACGGAGGTCTCGGAGGGGGCGCCGACGGAGAAGGTGAAGGCGCCGGTGATCGGGTGGCTGTCGGCGGAGACGGTCTGCCAGGCCACGGTGTAGGTGCCTTCGGGCAGTCCGGAGCGGAGGCTGACCCCGTACCGGATGACGCTGCCGCTGCACAGGTCGAGGATCTCTCCGGTGTCGACCCGGTTTCCGGCCGGGTCGAGGACCCGGATCGAGTCGCCGCCCATGGCGACCTGTTCGGAGAAGGTGAGGTTGATGTCCTTGGGGGCGGTGGCGACCACCGCCCCGTCCTGCGGGTCGCTGGCGGTCAGCGCGGCGTGCGCGGACGCGGGCGCGGCGCCGGCGAGCAGCGCGCCGAGGAGCGTGGCGGCGACCAGCAGCAGCCGGGCCAGGGCGGTTCCGAGGCGCGGGGCGGTGGTGGTGGGCATATGTGTGTCAGTCCCTCAAGTAGCTCACTGCTGCTTCGGGTTGTGGGTGGCGGCCTCGACGGGGAGGTCGACCTTGATGGGGTCGGCCTTCTCGAAGTGCAGCACGATGCTGACCTTGTCGCCCTGCTTCGGCTTGGTCTTCAGCCCCATGAACATGATGTGGCTGCCACCACGTTCGAGGTCGAGCTTGCCGTTCGCGGGGATGTCGAAGGACTTCACCTGCTGCATCTTCTGGTTCTTCGACTCGTGGATCTGGACGTCGCCCGAGATCGGGCTGGTGACGGAGGTGAGCTTGTCGGCGGTGCCGCTGTCATTCTTGATGGTCAGGAAGCCGCCGGCCATGTCCATCACGGGCTGCGGCATGAACGCGCCGCTGACCTTTAGTTCCGGCTTGCCGTCCGACCCGGCGGCGGAGCCGTCGGACGAACCGTCCGACGAGCATCCGGAGAGCGCCAGGGCGGCCGTCAGGGCGACGGAGGCGGAAAGGACGGTGGTGCGGCGGTTCACGGGTTCTCCCCCTTGATGAGCTTCGGCAGATCCTTGGCGTAGTCGTCGACGGTCGTGTCCTCGCCGTACAGGACGTAGCCCTGGTCGGTCGTGGGCGAGAACGCGATCACCTGGGCTCCGTGCATGGAGACGACCGAGCCGTCCTTCTGCTTCTTCGCCGGATCGATGCCGATGCCCATCTGGCGGGCGCCGGTCTGGATCGCGGAGAAGTCGCCGGTGAGGCCGATGAAGGACGCGTCACCGGCGGCGGGCAGCCACTTGCCCAGTGAGGCCGGGGTGTCCCGTTCTGGGTCGGTGGTGACGAAGACGACCTGGAGCTTCTCCTGGTCGGCCTTGGGGAGCTGCTTCTTGGCGACGGCGATGTTGCTCATCGTCAGCGGGCAGACGTCGGGGCAGTGCGTGTAGCCGAAGTAGATCAGCGTCGGCTTGCCCTTGGTCCGCTCGCGGAGGTCGAACTTCTGGCCCTTGGTGTCCGTGAGGACGAGGTCGGGCTTGGTGAAGGGGCGGTCGAGGACGGTCGCCGCCTTGGTGCTGTCGCTCTCGGCGGAGACCTCGGCGACGGCTCCGTTGCCGGATCCCCCGGCCTTGTCGTCTCCGCCGCCGAGGCCGACCGCGACCGTCACCGCGAGGGCGGCGACGACCGCGACGGCGGCGGCGATCAGAGGTGCGCGACGGCTCGGCCTGGTCCGCTCATCGCGGGCCGGGTCGGCCGGTTTCTGGTCTGGCGTCTTCTGCACTGACATGGAACGTGCTCTCTCGTGTCTCTCTGGTTTCGGCGGTTTCGACGGTTTCGCTGGTCTGTCGGACTTCGCTGAACTCGGTTCAGGCCGAGCGGCGACGGCTGGCGAGCAGACCGAAGGCGACGCCGGCGACTCCGACGAGGATGCCGACTGCACCGAGCACGCGCGCGGTGGTGTCGCTGGTGTCGGCCTTGGAGTCGGCGGCGGTCTCGGTGTGGCCCTTCCCGTCCTTGGTCTTGTCGTCGTGGCCGGTGGCCTTCTCGTCCGTCTTCGCGCCACCGCCGTGGTGGTCGTCGGAGGCGGCGGAGAGCTTCAGGACGGGCGCGGGGAACTGCGGCTCGTCGGCGCCTTCCTTGGTCTCCTCGATCCAGCGGACGACCTCGTCGTTGTCGTAGGTCTGGATGGCCTTGATGACGAACTGGTCGGTGTTCTCGGGCAGCTGGCCGAGCGAGAGTTGCGCGGCGGATCCGGCGATGGTCCCGGCGAGCGGAACGGTGGGATCCGGCTACGGCGTACGAAGGGCCGCGGGCTCCGCCCTTGTCCGAGCGTCGAGCGTCGAGCTCGAAGTCGAGCGTCGAGCGTCGGGGTCGAGCGCAGAGCGGTCCGCGTCAGGCCGCGAGGGTGAGGTCGGCGGCCGGCGGGCCCCGCCGAATCACCGTGTGCTGGAGTGCCTCCGCCCCGGTCGGCGGTGAGGCGTCGTCACCGGTCCGGACGGAGCGGGACGGTCCGGCCGCCGGAAGCCCGGGAAGACCGGAGAGCAGGGCTCGTACGAACGCCAGCGCGGCGCGCAGCGAGCGTACGAGGGCGCCTTCGGCTAGCTCGGTCGCCCCGTGGGTGGAGAGCCGGGCGAGCCGGCCGAGGGCGAGGTCGCCGTGGCGCAGCAGCCAGCCGGTGGCGAGCGCGGCCAGCAGGTGGCCGAGCACCATCGGCAGGTTGGGCAGGAGGTCGCCGCCCTGCAGGGCGGCCCCGGCACCCGCCCCGTCAACCAGGTGGCCGACGTGGCCCGCCTGCGCCTGGCCGGCGGTGGCGGCCGGGTCGAGGCCCGCGTCGCTGAGGATCCGGGTGGCGTCGGCGGCGCTCATGGAGGCCGCCCCGGCGCCGCAGACGATCTTGGCGGCCATCCGGATGAGCGCGTCGTCGGTGGCCGGGCCGAGGGAGGCGGCCGCGAGCGGCCGCTGTCCGAACCCGAAGAGGACGTGCAGTCCGAGCTGTCCGGCGGCCAGGGCGGCGACGATGGCGGGCAGGGAGCGTTCCCGTCCCGCGAAGAGCACGGTGACGCCGAAGATGAGCAGGAAACCGGCGACGAGGGTCCACAGGGCGATCCCCGCGCAGGCGGCGATCGCGTGCCCGAGCCCGGACAGCGCGACGCAGACCGCGGTGAACACCGCGGCCCTCAGCAGGCGTGGCGCGAGCGCGGGGGCAGACATGGCGGGGCCATCATCGCACCAGGCCCTCACCCTCCATGAGGCAGGTCCGGAAGGTCACCTTTCGGCCTCTTCGGGCACGTCACGCGCACGACATACACCGGCGCACGGGTTACGCACATCCGCCGAACGAGCGCTCTTCTACGGCCCAGGGGCTTACGGACCCCGCAGTGTGGCAATAGGTATCGGTATGTCGCGCCGCAGCATGTCGAGCCGCAGCCAGGAGGCTGAAGCATGAGCATCTGGTGGTCCCTCCATCTGAGGCGCGAGGCCGCGAGCGTGCCGCTCGCCCGGCGGCTGCTGCTCGGCACGATGGAGACGGCGGGTGTCGACCCCGATGTCTCCTACGACCTGTCGGTGGCCCTGACCGAGGCGTGCGCCAACGCCGTGGAGCACGGCGGGGACACGGGTTCCGGCCTGGCCTCGGAGGCGTACCGGGTCACGGCCTATCTGGACGGCGAGACCTGCCGTATCGAGGTGGCGGACGCGGGGCCTGGCTTCTCGGGCTCCCGGCTCCCCGCGGCCGCGGCCGCCGACGCCGAGAACGGGCGGGGGCTGCGGCTGATCGAGGAGCTGGCGGACCATGTCCACTTCGGCCGCACGGGCCGGGGCGGGGCGCTGGTCAGCTTCGACAAGATCGTGAAGTGGCGTACGGACGCCCCGCTCGCGCTGACCTGACGGACGCACGAATCCGTAGACGGACTTATGTATCCGGACACGGACTTACGAATCCGGATACGGAAGGGCCCCCGCCGACAGTCATCGGCGGAGGCCCTCGTCGTTGACGAGCTCAGCCCTTCAGGCCGGCCATCCACGCCTCGACCTCGTCGGACCGGCGCGGCAGCGAGTCGGAGAGGTTCCGGTGGCCGTCCTCCGTGACGAGGATGTCGTCCTCGATCCGGACGCCGATGCCCCGGTACTCCTCCGGCACGCTCACGTCGTCGGCCTGGAAGTACAGCCCCGGCTCGACGGTCAGGCACATGCCCGGCTCAAGGGTGGTGTCGACGTACGTCTCGGTGCGGGCGGCGGCGCAGTCGTGGACGTCCATGCCGAGCATGTGGCCGGTGCCGTGGAGGGTCCAGCGGCGCTGGAGGCCGAGCTCCAGGACGCGCTCGGCCGGACCCTCGACCAGGCCCCACTCGACGAGCTTCTCGGCGAGCACGCGCTGGGCGGCGTCGTGGAAGTCGCGGTAGGCGGCGCCCGGCTTCACCGCGGCGATGCCCGCCTCCTGCGCCTCGTACACGGCGTCGTAGATCTTGCGCTGGAGCTCGGTGTAGCGGCCGTTGATCGGCAGCGTGCGGGTCACGTCGGCCGTGTACAGCTCGTTGGTCTCGACACCGGCGTCGAGCAGCAGCAGGTCGCCGGAGCGGACCGGGCCGTTGTTGCGCACCCAGTGCAGGGTGGTGGCGTGCGGGCCCGCGGCGCAGATGGAGCCGTAGCCGACGTCGTTGCCTTCGACGCGGGCGCGCAGGAAGAACGTGCCTTCGATGTAGCGCTCGCTGGTCGCCTCGGCCTTGTCGAGGACCTTGACGACGTCCTCGAAGCCGCGGGCGGTCGAGTCGCAGGCCTTCTGGAGCTCGGCGATCTCGAACTCGTCCTTGACGAGACGGGCCTCGGAGAGGAAGACGCGCAGTTCTTCGTCGCGCTCGGCGGTGACCTTGTCGGTCAGCGCGGCCTCGATGCCGGCGTCGTGGCCGCGCACGGCGCGGACCGGGCCGGTGGCCTCCTTGAGGGCGGCGGCGAGCTCGCGGACGTCCTTGGCCGGGATGCCGAGGAGCTGCTCGGCCTCGGTCAGGGAGTGCCGGCGGCCGACCCAGAGCTCGCCCTGGCCGTCGAGCCAGAACTCGCCGTTCTCGCGGTCGGAGCGGGGCAGCAGGTAGATCGTCGCCTGGTGGCCGGTCTTCGTCGGCTCAAGGACGAGGACGCCGTCCTCCGTCTGGTCGCCGGTGAGGTAGGCGTACTCGGTCGAGGCGCGGAAGCTGTACTCGGTGTCGTTCGAGCGCGTCTTCAGGTTGCCCGCGGGGATCACCAGGCGCTCGCCCGGGAAGCGCGCGGACAGCGCGGCGCGACGGGCGGCGGTGTGCGCGGCCTGGGCGATCGGCCGCAGGTCGTGCAGCTCGGTGTCGGCCCAGCCGGTCTTCATGTTCTCGGCGAGCTCGTCGGACACGCTCTGGTACAGGCCGTTCTTGCGCTGCTTGATCGGCTCTTCGGTCTCGTCCGGGGTCTCCGGAATGAGCTCGTCTGCCACGGGGGGTCTCCTTTTCACGACACTGAACCCACTCCACTGTACGGTCGCTCGGAAGGGGGCCCAGGGCCGGAAGGCCTGTTACCGCGGCCACGTCACACACCGCTCACCTGCGCTTACTCGAAGAGGCGGAGTTACGCGACGAGGGCGCGCTTACTCGACGATGCCGGGCTCACTCGAAGAGTGCGGCGAGCAGGACCACGTCCTCTCCGTCGACGACCTCGCGGTCGAGGCCCTCGGGGAGCATGGTGCGCAGGACGTGGTCGGCGATGGCCCCCGGGTCGCCCCGGTCCGCCTTCGGGACGCCCGCGGCGGCGGCGTGCAGCCGGGCGAAGGCCCGGTCCATGGGTTCGCCGGTCCGGCGGAGCAGCCCGTCGGTGTAGAGCAGCACCGTTTCTCCGGGGGCGGGGGCGATCTCGACGCTCGGCGCCTCCCAGCAGGCGAGCATGCCGAGCGGTGCCGAGAGCGAGGTCTCGACGTACTCGGTGCGGTGCTCGCCGATGATCAGCGGCGGGGTGTGGCCGGCCCCGGCGAGGACGAGTTTGCGCTGCTTGGGCTCGGAGTAGGCGAAGAGCGCGGTGGCGGAGCGGGCGGGCTCGGTGAGCCTGAGCAGGAGTTCCAGGTCGGACAGGACGGCGACGGGATCCTCGCCCTCCATCACCGCGTACGCCCGCAGGGACGCGCGCAGCCGCCCCATCGCGGCGAGCGCGCTCGGTCCGGTCCCGGAGACGGAGCCGACGGCGAGGCCCAGGGCGCCTTCCGGCAGCGGCAGCGCGTCGTACCAGTCGCCGCCGCCCTGGGGGCCGGTGCGGTGGCGGGCGGCGAGCTGGACGCCGGGGACCCGGGGGAGCCGGCTGGGCAGCAACTCCTCGGCGACGGTGGCGACCTGGACGCGGGCGCGCTCCAGTTCCAGGAGGCGGGCGAGGTGCTCGGTGGCGTACCGGCCGTAGAGACCGACGAGATCGCGCTGGCGTTCGACGGGTTCGGCGGGTTCGTCGTAGAGCCAGACCACTGCGCCGAGCTTGCCCGCGGCCTCGGTGGCGAGGGGGAGCGCGTAGCTGGCGGCGTAACCGAGCCGGGCGGCGACCTCGCGGTGGCGCGGGTCGAGCTTCGGCTCGCCGAGCAGGTCGGGGACGGCGATGGGGTCGGGGATGGGGTCGCCCTTTGGGGCGCCGGCAGCGCCGGTGGCGCGGGCAGCGCTGGTCGTGCCCGGCGCGGCCGGTTCGGGGAGGCCGTCGAGGATGCGGCCGTAGGAGGTGGCGCTGCGCGGCACCGTCTCGATCGTGCCGAGTTCGGCGTGGGCGAGCCCGAGGCCGACGGTGGAGGCGGGGCCGAGGCCGTCGGCGGGCTCGAAGACGGCCATGCCGCGGCGGGCGCCGACGAGGGCGGCGCCGGCGCGCAGCACCTCGCGCAGTGCTTCGTCGAGGGAACCGGTCCTGATCAGGCGTTCGGTGAGTTCGTGGAGGGTGGTGAGGTCGGAGACCCAGCCGGCCAGCCGGTCCTGGATCAGCGCGCCGGGGATGCCCGGTAGGGCCGCCGCGGAGGGGTTTACGGGCGGGACGGGCGCGGTAGTGTGCGCGGGCGAGGGAACCGTGGAATCGATTCCAGCCACTTTCGGCAGGTGTGGGGCGCTCATGTCGGCCGGCTTTCCGACGGGTGCGTTTCGCTCAATAGCATCGCAAACCCCCATGTCAATCTGCGCCGCTAGCAATGCATCCACATGTACACGCACAAGAGGAGCGATGTCCAGCATTGTCCCCACGGGACTTGTGGTGTCCGTGGGGTTTGACAGAAGGGTTGAAGTGCAGGCCAAGTTGGCCGAAAATTGCCCCCTCGGTGCACCATTCGCGGTCGACTGGCGTCGTTTGAAAGCGCGTTGATTTGAACGTGATGGGTACGTAATCGGTGATGGCCAGGGGCAGTTGGAACGGCCCCGGAACCTGGCAGGGTGCCTGGGCGTCCTCACCGCCGCAGGCCGCGCCCCCCTCGAGTGGACGACGAGCCTCAGCTCGGCCCCTCCCGCCCCACCGCACGGGGCGGTGACCCGCCGACCTTGTACGCGCTGCTACGCACAGTGAAGTGATCTGCACATGGTGTGATGTGGATTCGGCGTTCAACGGAAAGGAACGAGCGCTCATGCGCGAGATCCTCGGAAGGCGACGCGGGTTCCGGCTCCGGCGCAGGCAAAGGACCGTCCAGCTCGACGCGGCGCTCGTCTGCGCCGCCGAGTGGGGCTGGCCCGTCCTGCCCGGCGTGGGGCTGAAGGCGACGACCCGTACGAACAGAGGGGCCGGCTGTGCCTGCCCCGACCCCGGGTGTGTCGTCCCCGGCGCCCACCCCTTCGACCCCGGACTGCTCGCGGCCACCACCGACGAGCGCATGATCCGCTGGTGGTGGACCCGGCGCCCGGACGCCCCGGTCGTCCTGGCCACCGGCGGCGCCGCGCCGTGCGCGGTGAGCCTGCCGGCCGTCGCGGGGGCGCGCGCCCTGGCCGCACTCGACGCGATGGGCATGCGGCTCGGCCCGGTGGTGGCGACACCGACGCGCTGGTCGCTGCTGGTCGCTCCGTACGGCCTCGAACAGCTCGGCGAACTCCTCTACGCGAAGGACAGCGTGCCCAGTTCGCTGCGGTTCCACGGCGAGGGCGGCTATCTGCTGCTGCCGCCGTCGGTCGCGGGGAGGGGGCAGGTGCGCTGGGAGCGTGCGCCGCTGCAGGGTTCGGCCCGGCCCTGGCTGCCGGACGTGGAGGCGGTCGTGGACGCCCTCGTCGAGGCGAGCACGGGCGCGCCCGGGGGTGGCAGCAGACTCGCGTACTAGAGCGGCAGCGGGCCGCGTGCTGGGCGGCGGCGGACACTCGCGTACTGAGCGGGGGTGTGCCCTCGCGGGGCGCCGCCTCACCCGTACGGGTGCGAGGCTGCCCGACTTGTACGGGAAATGGGCGCGCGGCACGTGATGCGCCCCCGGTCCGCCGATATCTTCGGCGGACCGTTCACGTTCTCGGGCAGGTGGTCCCATGAATCTCCGCATGATCGGGCTCGGGGCCGCCGTGGTGTGTGCCACGCTCCTGCCGCTCGTCGCCCTCGCGGGACAGGCGTCCGGCCCCGGCCCCGGTCCCGGCGACGGTGACGGCGACGCCAAGCCGCCGGCGGACGCAGGACTGCTGCCGGGTCTCGGCCTCGGCGGCGGGCCGGATGCGACGCCGCCGACCGAGCCCCCGCCCTCCGCCGCGAGCGCCCCGACCGGGCCCCCCGCGGCCGTCCCGGCCCGTACCTCGCACTGCGGTCCCGAGCTGACCTCCCCCGACGGCATCGAGGCGCAGACCTGCGTGCTCACGGAGGGCCCGGACACCTGGGGGCGTACGTACTACCGCAACGCCGGTGGTCAGCGGCTCGACGCGATTCTCACCTTGATGGGGCCCGCCGGGCGGACCGTACAGGTGCGTTGTGCCGTCGCGGCGCGGGACGAACCAGGGGCGTGCGAAACACCCCGGGAGCGTGCGCGGGGCGCTGTCTCGGCATATTCGGCCGTCGCGGAATTCGCCGGCGCGGGAGAGGGAACCAGTACCCCGCTGCTGCTGCGGGCCGGGAGCAACACGGCCGCTGCGGGCGGAAGTTGAGCTTCCGGAGGCGGAAGCCGATCTTCCGGACGAGATCCGTCCGGGATCCGTCCGGGCATGAGAAGGCCCGATCGCTGGCGACGGGGGATGCACCAGCGACCGGGCTTCTAGAACGGTAACAAGAGATCGGCTGTTCGCAAATTCGATCTCGGTTATTCGGACAGGGATTTACCTGACCGCACGAGGAGTTGTGGCGGAAGTCACCGACTGGTCGGTCTGTCAGTCAACACCGTCACCACAGGCACCACGCGTATCAGCTGAGCGTGACCTGACGGTTGGTGAGACCACCGCGGGAACGGCGCTCCTCCGGGGTCAGCGGGGCGTCCGTCGCCAGCGCCGCGGCGAGCCGCTCGGCGAACTCGGCGGCGGGCTTCTCGCAGTCCTCGGCGCTCATCGACGTCGGCAGGTCCCAGACCGGGACCATCAGGCCGTGCGCCCGGAAGGAGCCGACCAGGCGGGTGTTCCCGCCGAGGGAGGACGTGCCGGCGGCGTGCAGCCGGGCGAGCGCGTCGAGGAGCTTCTCCTCGGGGTGCGGCATGACCCAGCGCAGGTGGTTCTTGTCCGGGGTCTCGCACCAGTACGAGGAGTCCACGCCGGTCAGCTTGACCGTGGGGATCGCGGCGGCGTTGGCGCGCTCCAGGGAGGCGGTGACCTCGGGGTTGGAGTTTTCGGAGGACTCCGGAATCCAGAATTCGAAGCCCGTGTGCACGACCGGCGTGAAATCGCTGTTCGGGTCGAGCAGATCCTGCAGGCGCGGGCCGTCGGCCGGCACGCGCCGGCCGGTGACCGGAGAGCCCGGCTCCGTCTCCAGGGCGCGCAGCAGGGTGTCGGCGAGGTCGCGGGCGAGGTCGCCGGAGGTGGAGTCGTTCTGGAGGGCGAGGAGGACGGAGCCGTCGTCGCGGCGGAGCGCGGGCCATGCCATGGGCAGCACGGTCGCGAGCGTCACGGACGGCACGCCCTCGGGGAGCCCGTCCTTCAGCGTGAGCGGGACGGTGGCGGCGGGCACCAGCTCGCGCAGCGCGACCCAGTCGCACTCGCCGGGCAGTCCCTCGAAGGGACGCTGGACCAGCTCGGTCACGGCGTGCGCGGCGGCCCGGCCGTGACACGCCTTGTAACGGCGACCCGACCCGCAGGGGCACGGCTCGCGCGCACCGACGACCGGGATCTCCCCGTTCGTGACCTGTGCCTGGGCAGCCTTCGTCTGGGGGCGCTTCTTGGCCATGGTGTGGCTTCTCCCGATAGCGGCAGTGCTGTGGTGCAGGGCCGCACGCGGTGCACGACTCTGTGTCGGGCGAGCCTAGCCGTACGGGAGGGTTGGGGGGCTCAGGCGGGGAGGTTGACGGCGTCGCCCGGCGACCTCGGCGGCCCGAGTACAGGCCGTCGCCCCGCAGCGCGGGCTTGTGCGTCGCGCTGCGGCGCCGGCCTGTGCGTCGCGCTGCAGCGCCGACCGATGTCGTCGCCCGGCCGCCCCAGGCCCGTGCCGTCGCCCCGGACGTCGGCGAGCCCAGCCCGTGCCGTCGCCCCGCGGCCACAGCCCAGGCCGTTGCTCTGGGACCTCAACCCACGCCGTCGCCCCGGAGGTCGGCGAGCCCAGCCCGTGCCGTCGCCCCGCGGCCACAGCCCAGGCCGTTGCTCTGGGACCTCAACCCACGCCGTC
>NZ_JAUPWM010000127.1:0-570 GCF_032436795.1 Streptomyces sp. P9(2023) | reverse complement strand
CCAAGCCAACGGCAAGATCAACACGGCCGCCGACACACCTCTGGCGGCATAGAGGTTGACTCAGGAAACTCACGCGGTCCCCTCCCAGTTGTAGAAGCGGGTGGCCATGGCGTCCGCCGGCGAACGCCAGGTGGCCGGGTCGTAGGCCTGGATGAAGGGCTTGAGCTCGTCACTGATCCGCACGAAGCGCGGGTCCGCCTTGGCCTGTTCGATCAGCTCGCCGCCGTTGTCGGCGTCGAAGTCCTGCAGGTGGAAGTAGAGCCCCCGGTACGCGAAGAGCTGACGCCGTCGCGTACCCATCCGGTGGGGCATCTCCGTGGCGTCGAACGCGGCGAACCGCTCTGCGACGTCGAGGCTCGCCTCGGGGTCCATCCGGGCCACGATCAATGTGCTGTGCATGGGCTTTCTCTCCTCAGGGGCCGAATTGGGCCGGACGTCATGCGTGGGACGGGTAGGGCGGAGGAAGGGGGAAGACTGGGTGGACCTCAGTCCGTGATCTCGCAGATGGCGGCGCCGGAGGTGAGGGAGGCGCCGACTTCGGCGGCCAGGCCCTTGACGGTGCCGGAGCGG
>NZ_JAUPWM010000500.1:0-269 GCF_032436795.1 Streptomyces sp. P9(2023) | reverse complement strand
CGAGACGCTGAACCGGGACGGACGGAAGGGGATGAGGCGCAGGCCTTGAAACTTGAGGTTCGGGACATTACCTGGAGACACTGCGGCTGGATGGCGCTAAGGATTGGCGCTGTTTGGTTGGTTTTGTTTCCTCTGCTTTTTGACATTGATGATATCTGAAGAGATATGTGGGCGGTTTGGTCGTATATACGATGCGAACGCAGCATATCGGCTCTCTAGGGCAACCGATGATGAGAGTGTCAGCTTCACTGTTTGGCGGTTTCACGCGA
>NZ_JAUPWM010000499.1:0-269 GCF_032436795.1 Streptomyces sp. P9(2023) | reverse complement strand
GGATGGCCAGATGAGCGTCCTGTCTGGACAGGTTCTTGTCCCTGCCAACCTTTCAGCGCGGCAGGCAAAGGAGATGGGTTTGCTGACGAGCGGCACTTATGGCCGCACTTCCACTGGCTTATTCAAAACTGCCGACCTGCAGTCATCTTTGGCGAGCAGGTTGCGAGCAAAGACGGACTTGGCTGGCTCGACCTTGTACAAGCTGACTTGGAAGGATCGGGCTACGCCAGCGGGGCGGTCGATACCTGCGCTGCGGGCTTCGGTGCGCC
>NZ_JAUPWM010000498.1:0-269 GCF_032436795.1 Streptomyces sp. P9(2023) | reverse complement strand
CACATGGGGCCGGGCTGGAGGCCGGCGGTGAAGTTGGGGGCAAGGCGCTGCACCAGCGCAGCCACAACCCATAAAACGGCCCACGGCAATACAAAATATATACAAAAGATCCAATTTGGATAGCCTAAAAAATTTGAAAAATAACTTCCATATCTTGCTTCATTTGCGAACAGTGAAGCTGCATATATCGTAACCAACAACGATATGGGCGTAAAAAATAACACCCCCCCCATGCCTAGTACTCTTGCCATACCAAAGAAAAAAGCCCG
>NZ_JAUPWM010000497.1:0-269 GCF_032436795.1 Streptomyces sp. P9(2023) | reverse complement strand
AATTACCCTATGTTCACAACAAGCAAAGAAGAAGCACAAGGGTGGTTAGATGAAGGAACTATTGTGGTTGCTCGTACTATGCTACGTGGTCACAGCGGGGCTGGTATTGTCTTACATAGCGGAGATGACGAGTTAGTTGACGCCCCTCTCTACGTAAAATACGTAAAGAAGACACAAGAATATCGTGTTCATGTGGCCTTTGGTGAAATTCTAGACCAACAACGTAAGGCACGTCGTCAAGACACGCCTGATGAAGAAGTGAATTGGCA
>NZ_JAUPWM010000496.1:0-269 GCF_032436795.1 Streptomyces sp. P9(2023) | reverse complement strand
CCCAAGGGGCAGGCGCTTTGGGATGTGTTCACCATCTTTGCGCTGCTGTTTTACCTTGGCGTCATGCTGTGGGGCGCGTTTGAAAGCACCGCGTACAGCATCGAGATCAATGAGCGCGCGCCCTCGGCCTGGCGGCCCTATATGTGGCCGATCAAGGCGATCATCACCCTCAGCTTTGCGCTGATGATCTTGCAAGCCATCGCCCATCTGATCCGCGACATCGCCATTTTGCGCGGCGTGCCGATCCCGCCGCGCGTCCACCCCGCCAC
>NZ_JAUPWM010000495.1:0-269 GCF_032436795.1 Streptomyces sp. P9(2023) | reverse complement strand
AATTCCACGACCGTCGTATAATGCTCGCCATATGAATCCGCCTCTATTTTCTAAGCGCAACAAACCGGCACTCTAAATTTATGATTTGCAAACGTTTTTTATTATCCTTGATGGTTCTCAGCTGCTTGATGCTTAGCTGCGGCGAAGCCTTGGCGGTGGTAAAAAAAAGCGCAGAAGAAAAAACTAATTTAGAGCACGCTGTACAAATTTTTCTGCATAACGAACCGATTCATCGCCTCTTGCGCGACGCTGTTCGAGTTCGTTATGCA
>NZ_JAUPWM010000494.1:0-269 GCF_032436795.1 Streptomyces sp. P9(2023) | reverse complement strand
AAACCGGTCACAGTATTCAAGAATTGTTGCGCGGTGCAAGATTACCGATTGCGCATAACTGGAAAACGCGTCCGTTTTGGACCGTCTTCCATCTTAGAAGATAGAACTTCTATTCGCGTTGCGATCTTGTTCAGGTTAACGTTTACATCGTCCAGTTTGCCGCCGAAACTTTCAACAATCCTATCGGCACGTTGGTTTGCTGCGACAATTTCAGCTTTGTTCTCACCAATTGCTTCGGTTGCCCGCGTCATCTGAAATTGCAATTGGGT
>NZ_JAUPWM010000493.1:0-269 GCF_032436795.1 Streptomyces sp. P9(2023) | reverse complement strand
CTCATGAGAAGTGTTGATTGGGAAAATGCTCTTAAATTTTTTGCACCGATTGAGAGGAGCAAGCGAAAACACAAGAATTTTGTTTACCGTTTCCAGCATCTCGGTATACCTGACGAAATTGCAGCTTCCTCCGTGGGTGTCGAATTAGATCAGGTTTACAGGTGGGATGATGGCGAAGATATACCATTTCTTGTTAAACGAGTCTGGGAGCTGGAATCTCGTAAATTTACCCCTAATCAGTCTGACTTCAAAGGTTGGACATTTGCCGC
>NZ_JAUPWM010000492.1:0-269 GCF_032436795.1 Streptomyces sp. P9(2023) | reverse complement strand
GCAAACTGGCGGATGGCCTCGACTACGGGGTACTCGCGTACACCCACCGGGTAGGCCCAGCGGCATACCTAATCAGATACATGAGGCTTCGGCCAAGGAGAGTTCATGGGAAAGAAGGTCAAGAAGTTCGTCCAGAAAACATCGCTGGTGGCCAGCGTACTGGGCAAGGACGACAAGGAGAAGAAGGCAGCACCCGTAGTGGAGCAAACGCCAGCCCCTGCCGCCCAGGTCGTTGAGGCGCCCAAGGAAGACTCCACGGAAGTGGATGA
>NZ_JAUPWM010000491.1:0-269 GCF_032436795.1 Streptomyces sp. P9(2023) | reverse complement strand
GAAATGTCAGAAAGAGGTTTGGTCCTAGTCCCTAGCGAGCTAAATCGTGTTGTATCAGTCATCAATACAAAAAGCGGCGGACAGCAACAGATCGTCTCCCTAGAAATTGAATACACCATCTACGATGCTGAAACAGGCGAGAAAATCACATTTCGTGGATATGGTGATGGACAAGACTCTGGTGATAAAGCAGTGTATAAGGCAAAAACAGGAGCCTTAAAATACGCGCTGACCAATCTCTTTATGATCCCCACTGGCGATGATCCTGA
>NZ_JAUPWM010000126.1:0-572 GCF_032436795.1 Streptomyces sp. P9(2023) | reverse complement strand
CATTAAGGTCGCCGCCAACCACTGGCAGCGAGCGATCGAAACCCACTCCGCCAACCACCCCGACACTGAGCACTTGTGCGCCGACATCTCCGCGATCGACCTGCGCTACCTGCCACGCACCGACGTTCTGTGGGCAAGCCCCATCTGCACCGAGGTATCACCGGCCGGTGGACGCCGCAAACGGACGCGACAACTCGACCTGTTCGAGGAACACGGCCACGTCCCCACCGAGGCGTTCGAGCGGACCCGCGTCACATTCTGGGAGGTGATCCGCGCCGCCGAACTCTTCCGCTACCCGCTCGTCATGATCGAGAATGTCGTGGAGGCAGCCCAGTGGGAGTTGTTCGATACATGGCTGGCGGGCATGACCACCCTCGGCTACACCGCCCAGTTCGTCTCCGTCTCCGCAGCTCACATCGGCTCCGACACCAACCCGCACGCGCCGCAGTGGCGAGACCGTATGTACATCGTCTTCAACCGCAAGGGCGTGCCCGCCCCCGACGTGCGGCCGCGACCGCTGGCCTGGTGCGAGAAGTGCGGCACGGACGTGGCAGCCATGCAGTGGTGGAAGC
>NZ_JAUPWM010000490.1:0-270 GCF_032436795.1 Streptomyces sp. P9(2023) | reverse complement strand
ACGAAGCGTACCACGTTCACCGCCTTGTACGATGAGACGCTTACGTTTCGGTCCTGCCCACAATCCCGGCTGTGCTGCGTTGATGATTTCAGCGGCAGTACGGGCATCGCCTCCAAGTGGGGCAATAACCTGCACTTCAGCCGTATGATACATACGCCAGACGCCGTTTACCTTGGTGTAGGCTTCATCGACTTCAGCCCACGCACCATCGCGTTTGAGGTGAAGCTCAGTGGCTTCACCCCCCCAGTTAGAGTTCTTGATATGGACTGG
>NZ_JAUPWM010000489.1:0-270 GCF_032436795.1 Streptomyces sp. P9(2023) | reverse complement strand
CACAACCGAATGACCCCGAGGACGCCAATCAGAACAGCCGTTAGCTGGACGAAGACGCTCATGCCCTACCCCAAGACCCCACCATCATGGCTGACAGGCAGAACAGCATCAGCGCCATCATTATGAGCACCGCCGTGACGCTTGGCCCGTCCCAGCCGCAGAGGCCCGCGGCCTCGCAGATAGGTGGCTGAGGCAACGCCACCGATGAGGACGACGCCGAGGGCGTGGACACCGTACCCGGGTCCACCAATGGCGAGGAGAGCACCGGCG
>NZ_JAUPWM010000488.1:0-270 GCF_032436795.1 Streptomyces sp. P9(2023) | reverse complement strand
AGAAAGATCCAGATCGTATTATAGATATGGAAGCCCAACAGCGGCAGCGGCTACAGGAAAAGCAACAGAGACGCAATTGCCATGACAACACCGGGCAATGCGTAAGGCAGTTCGGCTGTCAGATTGAACAGTCTTGTCCACCAGCGTTTCCGCCAGGTCGTGATATAGGCCAGCGGAACAGCGATTAACACCGCAAAGAACGACGCAGCAAGCGTCAACCCAAAACTGTTCAGGAACGCGCGTTTGGTTGCAGCATGCTCGAACAGGATG
>NZ_JAUPWM010000125.1:0-576 GCF_032436795.1 Streptomyces sp. P9(2023) | reverse complement strand
TGCGATGCAGCCGGGCCACGCGTGAGCGTGGCTTCTCTTGCAAGCCTACCAATGAACTGGCAAGCTTAAGACCAAAAAACGAGCTTGTTTCCGGTCTACCGTATGACGCATGTGTACTTCACTTCTACGTCACGGTTCGTTGAGGTGAGTTCCTCTGCTGCCATACTGGTCAGCTTGAGGCACTGTTCTTCACTTAGATATTCATTCTCGTAGGTGGATGTGGACACACCACCATTGGAATAGATGGCGATGATGACGATGAACTTTATTACCATTGTATATTACCTGTCTCATTAATGAGGTAATCCAGCAGCTTTATACGTTTGGGGTGCTTCCATTTATCGTCGGAAGATGCCCATTCGTAAAAGCCTTCAACTGGATACGCTGATGTGTATTTGTCATCCCATTCTGTGAACAGGTGAGCGAGTACAAGACGTGCATCTTCTTGTAATGGTTCAGGAATTAGCCGTTCACTTAACACACAAATCCCGTGTGGTGACGACAGTAGTCCCAGACTGTGCATTGTCCTCAGCTTGATAAGCGCGAGGTTCAGGTGGGTAAGGATTATCTTCTGTG
>NZ_JAUPWM010000487.1:0-270 GCF_032436795.1 Streptomyces sp. P9(2023) | reverse complement strand
GCTCGCCGAGCGCCTGAATGATCTCGGCCGTTGTGGCCGGCTGTGCCTCACCGAAGATATTTCGCTTCATTCCACCCCCAGAATTTCTGATTTGATTGCCTCGGCCGTCTCGGCCGACAGCCCCTTGGCCCTGGCCACCGTGGTGACGGCCGCCTTCACCTGCTTTTCAAACTCGGCTTCGACCTTGGCCCGGCGGTCGGTCGAAATCCCCATCGCCTGCGCCGCCGATTTCATGGCCGCTGCCAGTTGCATGGCCTCGACCGGCTTCCA
>NZ_JAUPWM010000486.1:0-270 GCF_032436795.1 Streptomyces sp. P9(2023) | reverse complement strand
GCCATGCGCGTGCAATACAAGCCCTTCGTGCGCTGGCTATGGCTGGGTGGCTTGCTGATGGCCTTCGGTGGCCTGCTGGCCGTCATCGACAAACGCTACCGCCGAGTCAGCGTGCGCCAGCCCGAGGCAAGCCGAGCCCAGCCTGCTCAGGAGGCGCCGGTATGACGCGACGTTTGCTACTGTTACTGCTGCCCATCGGCTTTCTAGGCATTGCGCTGAACCTGAATGATCGAGGTATCGGCCAGGAAGTTGGGGCCACGACGATTGGTC
>NZ_JAUPWM010000485.1:0-270 GCF_032436795.1 Streptomyces sp. P9(2023) | reverse complement strand
ACCGAGGACGTGGAGGCGCGGTATGAGTCGTACGGCTGGCACGTGCAGCACGTCGACTTCACCCAGGGCGGCACGGAGTACTCCGAGGACCTGGACGCGCTGCTCACGGCGATCGATGCGGCGAAGGCCGTCACCGACAAGCCCAGCCTCATCCGCGTGACGACCGTCATCGGATGGCCGCTGCCGACGATGGCCGGCAGCCACAACGTGCACGGAGCCAAGCTGGGCTCCGACGAGATCGCCAAGCTCAAGGAGCGCCTCGGCTTCACC
>NZ_JAUPWM010000484.1:0-271 GCF_032436795.1 Streptomyces sp. P9(2023) | reverse complement strand
CCGCGCCTTCGAAGTGATGGAAACCCCAGGCCATACGCTCGATCATATCAGCTACTTTACGCCGGGTATCCCCGCCCTTCTTTTCTGTGGCGACACGTTGTTTCATGCCGGCTGTGGCCGCCTTTTCGAAGGCACACCAGAGCAGATGCTGACTTCATTGCATCGTTTTCAGGATCCGCAGCACGTGAAAAGCACAGATTTGCCTGAGTATATTAATGCGCTGCAAAGACCAGCGTTTCCTGGGGGAGTTCCGCAAAACGACGCAATGAAG
>NZ_JAUPWM010000483.1:0-271 GCF_032436795.1 Streptomyces sp. P9(2023) | reverse complement strand
ACCGATAATTACTGCCTTCAGCCAATTGTTGTCCAATGTCGTGGAAACGATCAGAATTATGAACTGATCGACGGTCAGCAACGCCTCACGACACTTTATTTGTTGTATAGATTCATCCACATTGAAATAGGAGTGGATCCTGAGGAAAGATTTTCTATAAGCTACGAGACCAGACCTTCTAGTCAAGAATATCTTAAGAATCTCGACGAGAAGAGAAAGGCTGAGAACATTGATTTTTATCATATGTTTTCAGCTTATCAGTGTATTAAGG